>JAOZNS010000014.1:19758-23351 GCA_029933635.1 Candidatus Zixiibacteriota bacterium
TCAAAATATCCCCCCTCATCTAAAGGTATGGGCTCATCTTTGCCGGTAAAATAAAAGTATTCTATCTCAGGACCACAAAAGAAGCTCCATCCCTTTTGAGCCAGCTTATCAAGCATCTTACGCAATACATACCGGGGATCACCAGCAAAGGGGGTGCGATCTGGATTTAACACGTCACAGATGAAAAGAGCCACCTTCTCGTCATTCACCGACCAGGGAAGGATGCGAAAGGTGTTCAAATCAGGCATAGCGACCAGATCGCTTTCTTCGATGCGCACAAATCCTTCCACCGAGGATCCGTCGAAACCCTGACCTTCATCCAGCACATGCTCTATCTCCCCCCGGGTGATGGACATCCCCTTCAACTGTCCTAAAATGTCGGTAAACCACAGGCGAATATATTTCACCCTGTTCTGGTCAATTAAAGTTAAAACTTCTTCTTTTGTTTTAGGCATGGATCTCCCTCTCTTTCAAAAAATTGAAGATGGAAAACTCTGTTTAAACAATTTTATTTCTCACCCCATCTATTTTAGAGTCTGAAACTAATGATTTTGATTATACCCTTCTGATTTTTGAAAAACTATTTCCTTTGTTGCAAGAAATCAAGGAACCGTTCAATTTTGAGATTCAAAATTAATACAGAGAACTCAAAAAGTCAATCATAATAAATAAAGGGAAAACTATGCTTAGATCTTTCTTTTAAAAATTGTAAGAGATTGAATTTGAACAGAGGATCCCTGACCAAGTCACTAAGGTATAATTTCTTTGACGAGATAGGATACTGCTGAATCTATCCCCTTTATGTTATGGACTCCAAACCCATTTTGAGCCATCTGGATCAACCGCCCACTTTCTCTTAATTCAGATAAAATCTCTCCCAGCTTTTTGGCTTTATCCTTTGAATCCAAAGCATACGCCACCCTCTGCCTTTGAGCAAATTCGAAATTCTTGGGGGCAAAGGTGCCGATTAAGGGAAAAAGGACAAACATGGGCAAGCCCAGACCAACAGCCCAGTTGGTTCTTTCGTGAGAAGCCGCCACAAAAACGTCCAGACCAGGAACAAGTTGAACCGCCCTTTTGGTATCTTCCTGTCTGATCCTACTGGCAACCAGTTTCAGATCGAACTTTTCGTCCGGCTGGCAATTTCCTTCTTTATCTTCGGTCATCCTCACCCCCAAGTTTTTTACCTTGTTCTTCATCCACTCAAACCTGTGTGGATCTGTTCCACAAAAGATGATAGCCCTCATCCCTTTTTTGATAACCGATTCAGCACCCAGGATAATCTTTTGCAAATGCTCTTCGGGATAGGCTCCAGAGGTGAAAAAGCCAACGGTTAACGGATGGCTTGATTTATTGATTCTTTTCAATCTTTCTTGGTAAACTCTTTCGGCGCCCTCCACCAGAGGTGGCTCAATCATCAATCCACACACTACCACCGCTTCTTTTTCTGCTCCCAGAGTGATCAGCTTCTCTTTAGTTTCATTAAGAGGAACCAATATCTTTTCCACACCTCTGACGGCACACTCCGCCGGGGCGGCGATCTCTCCATGCACATACCACACTCGACAGACACCCGCCAAAGACCTGGCTACTAAGGGATGATCGACCAGACAGATCCCGGGGAAGTTTTTGTAGGTCCGTTTCAAATCGCGCCCCAAAACTTTTGTCACCAGTGAATCTTTTGAGCTCCTTTGTGATCTTTTGCGGACTAAGTTGTAAAATCTTGTCCGAATCCCACCTTTTCCGCTGATGCTATAAAGCCATGACAAAGTTCTCCAGCAAAGAAGTGAGATTCCCTTGCTTTCCTGCCCGCGGGGTCCAGATTCGGAAAAGACCGTTCGACAAGCCAGATTAAGGTATTTTTTTCGTAACCGAAAAACCATACTATCTAAATAACTGGGATGCCCTCTTCCGATCTCAGAGCAAAGCGCAACCACCTTCGAGCTTTGATTGAAATCAGCTGATGTTTGTTGATAGATTTTATTTTTCATATGCGTTTAATAAATATAAGTGAGATTAGAAGGTTTGAAAGAATATTTTTTTCTTATTTATGTTTCGTTTTCGTTTGTCTTTCTAACTGGGCGGAAAAGAAGGGGGGAATAGCTTTTTACTACCAGAGGAGTTTTTGTCTCTTAAGAGAGGTAAACTTACCCATCTTTTGGACAAATTATCTGAAAAATGAAGAAAAACGAATTTTAGCTTCAGAAAACTTGTAGCTTCTGATTTCTAAGTCTTTCTATTGGGAAAGGAGGTAGGTGGTCGAATTTCTAAAGAGTTTGACGTATTTATCAGAATTTTCTGCTCATTTTACTTTTAAACTTTTGATTAAGGTGCCGGTCCCCATGCCAGCATCCATACGAGGGCGGGGCACCACCTCGATACAGATAATCTATTAAGGTCACTATGTCGCCCAACTCCGGCACGCAGGTGTGATTGGGATCCGCCGTCTCGGGGATGCACGGGGGAGGACCTTCCTTATAAAGGTATTCGACCAGGTAGACCACATCACCCAGATTGACCGTGCTGTCGCCGTTGGCGTCACCGGGCACGGAAAACCACGCAGTGACCGCCCCTTCGTGATAGGCAAAAGGGACTTGCTCAACGTCCGAGAAAAGTCGGGCATAAGCCAGATCAAAATATGTGGTTCTGTCATAAGAGGTATCTGAGATGCAATGAACATTGACTCCAAATCGGAAAAGGGTGCGATAATTGGCAGAAGGGTTGAGACAATCTGGTGGATCCGTCCATCCGCTGGCCCAAAGATATTTGCAATATGACCGAGAGGTATCGGCGACCTGACCTTGAGTTGCTCCTAAGTGGAATCCACTGATCAAAGAACCGCTGGTATCAATCCAGCACTCCCTGACAGGATAACAAACCCATTCAGAATCTATTAAGATGCTATCACGATGAAACCCCACCGTGGCAAAATCTATCAGATCGAAATTGGAGTAATCGTCATTACGCAATTTAAAAAGGAGATTAAAACCGCAGATGGGCACTTCATTTTTTAGTCGCACTTCTATCTCACAAAATTTTCCGGGGTAGGTACCAGTGAAGCAGATCTCAATATGTGCGAGGGTGTCACGCAGGATAGATGTTGGCAGTTCAGTAAAGTTTCGTTTCAATGGAAGGATACCCTCGGTTGTATGAGATAAGCTCCCCGATGTTAAGGTAATAGTATCAGCATTTGAGGGACCTGATTCAATGCCTCCGCTATCTGCCTTTACCCAGTATATATAACTTCTATCTGGAATAAGTCCGCTATCTATGTAAGTGTGGACTAACGGCACGACTGCTCCACACAAACACCCGTCACAGTAGACGGTAAACCAGTGGTGAGGGGACTCGGAATATTCCCACTCTAAGGTTACCTCATCTGGTCCGGACTGATAACCAGCTAAATTCCAGGGTGGTGCAAGATTAGAATTGAACACGTGAAAGAACCACGTCTCCTTAGTTACCACATTCACTCGCCCGCCAGTTTCTATATCTCCATAATTGGAGGAGTCGGTTATAACCACCCGATAATCCCCGGTACTTACCGGCTCTCCTGACTGATTCGTTCCATCCCAAACGTGTATGCATGCACC
>JAOZNS010000349.1 GCA_029933635.1 Candidatus Zixiibacteriota bacterium
CAAAAATGAGTCGTGGCACTACATTTGGCTATTCTTTAGGATTTCAATTCGTTTAATTCGTCATAAGGATTTGACTCTTGCCGGTGGGGATAAACCCACAGCTTTGAAGGCTAAGTGAGCCGTTCCTTTCAGCTCAGTGCGAACCAGATACGACTCATTTTTGAGCCATAGCTTGATCGCCTTGACCCCCCTTACATCTTTTATCACGGTCCAGAGGCTTTCTTTGATCCCTATGGCAAGAAGCTTCTTGCCAAGAGTGACCGTGAGTAGAAAGGCTAAAAAGCAGACGAACACATGGCCTCTCACTCGAGCAGGGGTCCACAAAAAGACCGGTCTGATCTTGAGGATGTCCTTGAGGTTACGAAAGGTATTCTCCACCAGCCATAGATTTTTGTAAGCCAAAGCTACCTCTTCAGCACTAAGTTCGGTGTTAGTCCTCAACACATATTTACCATCATAGCGAGCCTCTTTTTCTATCTTTTCATAATTAAGGCTAAATGTTTCCTTCTCCAGCTTCAGATAACGTTGGGCGTCTCCTTTAAGCACCTTCCTCAAACTCCCACTTTTGATCTTCTCCTCCAAATTATCCACAATAACTTTTCGTTCCTCCGCATCCCTTTTAGCTTCCTCTGGATTGAAACATAAAACATAACGAGCTTCCCCTACCTTTACCTTCTTCACCCAAAGGGACTCATTCACTAAATGATAGCGTCCAGCTCGACTCAACACCTCTTTATTTACATCCCGAAGCTTTCGCATCTTCACCCCTAAGATGTATTCATACCTTAACTCTTCCAAGGAGCAAAGATTATCTTGGCTCACCATAGCTCGGTCTCCAACAAAAATCACCCGCCTCAAATTAAAACGTTTACTCAAAATCTCTAAAGCATGCTTTAGAGTAGAGCCATCATAACAATTACCCGGAAAGACCTCACAGCCAATGGGAATGCCTTCTTTAGTCATCAATATCCCAACCAGAATCTGGTTAAGATCAGGACGCTTATCTTTAGAGTATCCTTTTTTGGCTAAACCCTCTGGTCCCTCCCCTTCAAAATAGACACTGGTGGTATCATAAAAAACAATATCTAGCGGTAAATTAAATAGGTCCTTCACCTCACAAAAAAGCTCCTCTTCAATCCCCGGTTTATGCTTATCCAGAAAATCCAAACTCCGATAAAAATGCTGAAGCTTAAGTTTAGAAAACCGGGGTTCATAAACCTCCTCCAGCCAGAGCTCCGCTCTTCTCTTACTGCATGGTTCCAAGATGCGATTCAAAACTAAAGCAAAGATGGCTTCCCCTACATTACTTTTGTATCTATGAGATTTAAGATGCCCCTTCAAAATTTGATCCATTTTTAGCTCTTCCCAAAGCTTGCGAAAAACTAAAACCGCCCCATATTCCTTGCTCCAGTCCGCCAACAGGTCTTGGCTGGCTTGAATAACTGTTAAGTTCTTAGAAAACTTGGTTAATCCTTGGATTAAAGCGTCTAAACCCCCATCCCGGAGTCTTTCCACTCGACCTAAAGTGCACAGGACTCGTTGCCGCATCTTCCCTTCTTCCCGATAACTCTCCACCACCTGCAGATACTGTCGAGTGGTGTGTTTACCTGAAAACTTTTTTACCCGGACAAACATGGCACTTAAATTATATACAACATGCTCATATTTGTCAAGTAAAAAATACAAAAAAATTCATTTTCGTGGCATTACATTTGATAAACCCCAAAACCAAAAACCCAGTATTTACGGGCTTTCCCAAAGGTTCAAGAGCGTTTTTCAGCTCTCAACTGTCAAAGTCGAG
>JAOZNS010000350.1 GCA_029933635.1 Candidatus Zixiibacteriota bacterium
AGAATCCATCCCGCCCAGAGTATAGCTTTTTCAACAAACCATTTAAGCGGACTTCCCTTCAATCAAAATCACCAGTTCCCCCTTAAGTTTGCGTTCTCCCAACGATCCCTTGATCTCCTCGGCTGTGCCTCTTAGGATTTCCTCGAACTTCTTGGTCAGCTCCCTTGCCACCACCATTCTTCGTTGTCCCAGAATCTCGGATATGTCATCTAACGTTTTAGCAAAACGGTGAGGAGATTCATAGAAGATTAAAGTTCTTTCCTCCTCCAGCAATTCTTTAAGCCTTTTTCGTCTTTTCCCCAGCTTGGCTGGCAAGAATCCCTCGAAGGCAAATCTATCTGTGGGGAGTCCGGAGACTACCAGGGCGGAAAGAAAAGCGGAAGCTCCGGGAACAGGAATCACCTTGATGCCTTCCCCAATAGCCAGTTGAACCAGATAATAACCCGGATCGGAGATGCCAGGTGTTCCTGCATCGGAGACCACCGCCACGGATTTGCCCTCCTTCAGATCTTTGATTATAAGAGGAGCTTTTTTCTTTTTGTTAAAATCATGATAGCTTATCAAACGTTTGGAAAGGTCGTAATGTTTCAAAAGCACACCAGTATGACGGGTGTCCTCCGATGCCACCAAATCCACCTCCTTGAGCACCTTCAAAGCACGAAAAGTTATGTCCTCCAAATTACCGATAGGGGTGCTCACCAGATACAAAACGCCCGGCTCCACACAAGTTCTTTCTGTTTTCTCGGATTGGCTCATTGATTTGAAGCTCTATCGAATCGGTTGATCAACTATGTCCCCCCTTAGCTGACAACCGATAGCTCACAGCATCATAAACATGTGAATTTCAAAATCCGGATGTAACCGGTAAAGTGGTCAAATTGCTTAACGTTTCGCGGGTAATGCGAAACCCTGAGCGAAGCGAAGGGTTTGGGTGAGTGGTAGCGAACCACAAACATTTGTTAGGCGACTGTTTTGCTTGGGAAACTTTTTCTTTTCCTTTAATATCAAATTAGTTCTCATGTATAAGTACTTAACCCCCCCTCAATTTTACTTCTCTTTCGGAACCAGAGACCATTTGCCTTTCTCTTTATGATACAGGCCTGTATCCAATTTCTCATCATCACGATAGAGTATATAATCTACATACCACTCGCTTGGGCCTCTGATCCTCGAACCGACTCCTATCAGATCCTCTGGTCTGTTAGCAACGCACAAAGTAAAAGGTAGCTTCTTATTGAATGGGTTCGGCATACAGGAGATCAAAAGTGTTCCTTCACCTTCATATCTTTTCCCCCCGAACTCTATTGCATTATCACGAAACCTCAACGGAATTCCGATTTTTAGTCGCCTAAAGAACAAGTTGTCCCTTGGATTGCCGTAAATAAAGGCAACTTTATCTTGCCAATTGATCTCCAGAGCCTCTTTATCGCTTACAAGTATAGGTTCTATCTGCGTAGAAGAGAGAAAGTTTGCAAAGTTTTCCAGATCTTTTTTGACCTTGTTGATTAATTCTTCATCAATAGCAGTTGGATAAACAAGATGGACACAATCGGTGCGAGCGAAGATAGCATCTAAGGGACCTCTAAAGACGGTTATCCTCTCTGGTAGATCCTCAACGGAAATTTGACTGAGTCTATTAGCGATAACTGGCACAAATCGGCTGAAGGTTGGATATTGCTCTCGTTGGGTTTCGTAATCGTCCAGCAAACTGTCAATATAGCTAATATACCAGAACCCCTTCCCTTCGTGGTATTTTAGGGCTTTCTCCTTTTTGAAATCTTTGTGGATTTTAGCTC
>JAOZNS010000140.1:0-1653 GCA_029933635.1 Candidatus Zixiibacteriota bacterium
TTTTTCGTTAATGCGTACACAATGCAGCGCTCAGGATAAGCAGTTTTCAAAGAACCGCTGTTATCCTGTGGATTATCATTCGCATACTCACCATTGATGTCAAATATCAGTTGCCCAACATTTTTTGTATCCTTTGTTGTCTCAATTAAGCTTTGCGCAATCAGTTTAACGACATTGCTCTTGCCAAGCCGTGTTTTGCCAAACATTGCTGTACGTGTGCTCATAAAATCTTTTGTAGAAACATAAACTGCAACATTTGGTCGAGGTTTGTCTGGTAGAGGGAGCCTACATTCTGTTAATCTCAAATCTCCTATAGGAAAACGATTTTCTATGGGGACCATGGAATTGGTAATGAGTTTCAATAAGTCATCATCAGGAGCATAAACCCTATACTTATGTGCGCTAACAAAATTATTTAAATCTCCTGAGAATTCTACTTGATCTGTTTTCTCTGGATGTGGATAAAACATGCCAAGGACAGCTGTCTTAAGTGCCCCCCATTGCAGCTCACTCTGGGTGAAAATATCGAGCTCGGGCATGGATTTTTTCTGTAACTCAAAGTATGTTTGCTGAACTTCTTTTGAGAGAGGAGTAGGTGCTGCTTCTAAAACTCGTAACAATGTGAAATGTGGTGGTAATGTATCATAACTGGCTGGCACCATTATAAGTAATGAATTTCGGGGCACTCCACCTACAGCAATCTTGAAGGGATCAGAAGTAATAATTGTGACTGTATCGTATCCAATTTCCAGAACATATCCAACAAAACGCATATCTTCGTATTGTTTTGCCTGCTCGTTTGCCTTCTCTTGTTCAAGAAATCTTTGTAACACCCTGAGGGGGTGGTTTTGCATTGTCGCTTTTTCGAAAAATTCTTTCATTGAAACCCCTCCTTAGTAATTACGAATTATAACTTCTCCTGAATCATTTGTTAAAATTCCAGGTTTTCTTCCAGTCCCCCTTAGTATAGGGATAACATGATTCTCCTCAAATAAATCTAAAATGTCTGGATGTGAAGAGATGGTTAGTGCCCATCTCACACCTCTATTTGATGCTCTTTCTAGTGCTTTCGCCAACCTTTGATACTCGGAATAACTAAACTTACCACATATATAATGATCGTGTATCATCTCTCGTTCTCCGGGTCTATATGGAGGGTCAACAAAGATAAAATCTCCCTTTGAACTTTCATCTACTACTTTTTCGAAATCACTACATTTCAAAATAGTGTGTTTTAATTTATTGGAGACTTCCTTTAAACTTGCCTTGCTAATTGTCCATCGTCTATCCTGTCCTCCATATCCTACATTAAATTCTCCATTTGCATTGTGCCTCCACATACCTTTAAAACACGTCCTATTTAAGTAAAGAGTTCTGGCAGCTCTGAATGCTAAGTTCTTTCCATCGGTTCTAGTTGCTCGAATTTCGTAATATGCTTTCTTAGTTTTAGGAAAACTTTCATATATTTCCCAGACTTTCAGAGGGTAACGGCGTATTCCACGGTAGAGGTCAATAAGTTCTGGATTGATGTCTGATAATAAAGCACGTCTAGGGTTCAACGCAAAAAATATTGCACCACTTCCGACAAATGGTTCTATAAACTTCCCTCTTATTAGTTCTGTCGAAGGCAAGAAGGGAATTATGTAATTCAAA
>JAOZNS010000140.1:1663-7048 GCA_029933635.1 Candidatus Zixiibacteriota bacterium
TGCTTCATTTCCTCTCACCAAAATTTCTCCTTGGCATGGCATTGCGTATGAGTCGTTCATAGACGAAATAGTTCACTTCTTATCCCAAATTTGGGTTGATAGACGAACTATTCGTCTTCTTTGAATTCTGTGGACCCTGTACCTGTAAAGGATCTTTTGTCTTCACAGGTGACAGAGATTGTATACTAAAAGCTCCATAAGTATCCTGTCCGGCATGAGATTGGACTTTAAGTCCACATCGGTTTGATACAAAAGAATCAATCCTTTTTCCAGCTCCTCCATGCTGAAGTTTTTTGCCTGTTTTTGATATTTGGTCACCAAGAAAGGCTTGGTTTTAAGCAGGGAGACCAAAGACCCCTGGCCGGAATCCGGAGAGTACTCTTTGGTTTGGATGAGCTTTTCAAAATGCTGGGTCAGCCAGAAGATTATGCTTCCTGGCTTTTCGCCGGCTAAAATCAGATTTCTCAAGATCAAAAAGGCTTTTTTCTTGTTCCTCTCGCAGACGGAATCGATTAGCTGAAAAACGGTGTGACTCCGGGATAGACCCACCACCGATTCCACGTCGGAGAAAGTTATGGTTTGCCTTTCAGCGATGTAGGTCAAAAGTTTATCTATCTCTTTGGCTAAATCGCCAAGATTGTTTCCCGCAAGCTCCTGCAAGATATAAACAGCTTGTTTTTCGATCCTTTTGCCCTGTGCTTTTACCCTTTCGGTGATCCAGGCTGGAATCTGGCTCTCCCATAATCGGTTAAACTCCACCGTGGTGGCAAGTTTTTCCAGAGCTTTGTAAAACTTAGACTGGGTGGCGATCTTGGGAGAAAGAAGGATCAGACAGACCGAATCCGGAAGCTGAGGCAGGAAGGATAAAAGCACATCCTTGGAGAAGGGAGAAAGCTTTTGTAGATCGAACACCACCACCAGACGCTTTTTTGCAAATACCGGGGAGGTGGATGCCTTGTTTATGATCTGGTCCCCACTGGTCTGGTCTCCATACAGAAGATCCAAATTGAAGCTTTTGAGGCTTTCCGGGACCAGAACGGAGGCCATCCTTCTCCAGACCTGCTCCTTCAAGAAATCTTCGTCTCCGGTGAAATGATATAACTTATCCACCTTATCGACAGAATCCTTACGAGCGCCCTTAAGTTGATTTAATAGCTGTGAATATGAGATTTTCTTTGCCATGATCCACCTGATGGATCTTTCTCCATCTGATTGATGGTTTGCTTTCCTCTCAGGCTATGGGACTCCCTGAATTTGTTTGATCTTTAAGAATCTCTTCTAAAGTAGTGAATCGATCGTTTGATGTCAATAAAAAAGAGCCTCCGGGGGACGTTGGAGGCTCTCTTTGGCAGAAGGGGATGAAGGGAGGATTTTTATTTTATTGCAAGCTCGTTTTGAGCCGGATTTTCCTTAGGAGGAATCCAGTTTAAACTATAGGGAATTTTCTTTTTATAAACTAAAGCCATGTTTCGATAGGGTTCCAGCTCCCTGGTGCAGACCATCTGGAGATTTACCTGATTGACCACAACAAAACTGTCGCCGAATACTTCCACGGTCTTGTTTTGAAACAACTGTGGATTGATCTCAATAAATTCCAGAAGCGCCAGAAGACTGGCATATTCACATTCGATGGGACTGCCCTTGAACTGCGCCCGGAAAACTATCCCCAGATCTGGAATGGAGAATGAAACCACTCCATTATGAGCATCCCTGTCATCCTTATTTCGAATCGTTCCATAAAAGAAGCATTGCATGAAACCCTCCTTATCAATGTCTCAATAACCTACCTCCTTTTTTCTGTCCTTTTAAAAAGCAAAATATGTGCCACCAGGATGTTGTAACTTTCGATGAGAGAAAGGCTTGGATTAATTTTAGGCTTGGTCAACTCCCAAGGGGACCCTTATGAGGAAACCAATTAAAAATCAATAAGATAGTATTAGGGGGGATTTTGACATATTCGGATCTGTAAAAGGGTAAGTTTTGGTTTCCAATTATCCCTTTTAGTTGTCTTCTGCAATTTGATTCATACTTAGTGCAATCCACTACAAAGGAAGCTGAGTTGATAGATTACGGGTCTCTCGGCTGAAAGATGTCAGGAGGATGGTTATCCGGGGGGCTTACGCAATCCGATGAAAGGAGGCTTGAAAATGTAAGATAAAATCCGCATCCATCCTATCTGGATGAATGCGGAGCTTTGTTTGACTAAAAATGTATCGACCAAATATTCTATTTGGGGCTTCCCAGACAATCCTGAGCTTTTTGCCAAGTTTGTTTAGCTTTTTGGCCCATTCCCTTTTTGGCATAAATGATTGCCAGCTGACTCAAGGCATTGCAATTTGTGCTGTCCTTCTGGATCAAAGGTTCCAGAATACCCAAAGCTTTATCGAAATTCTCCTGTTCCTGATAAACCTGGGCCAGAAACACTTGAGCCTCCAAGTCCGTGCTGTCAAGCTCCAGCACCTTTTCAAAAGTAACTTGTGCCGAATCCAAAAGGTCATTCTTGGTCTGGTTTAACTCTTCTATTTTAGCTTTTGATTTTTCGTCTTTACGATATTCTCCAGATTTATCTTTCAGCGAATCCAGAGCCTTGTTCGTTTGGATGATCTTCTGAAGATAAATGGTCCCCATGTTGAAATAGCCGTCCTTATATTCAGGGTCTGCAGAGACCAGTTTGCGACAACAGGAAAGCGCTTGATCGTAATCTTTGGCATTGGTATAAATGGAGACCACGTTGATCAACACCTCCGTGTTATCTGGCTCCTTTTCCAAGATCTTTTTGTAGCTTTTTAAAGCCTTCATTTGTTTGCCCGAATAAAACAAAGCATCGGCATAACCTCTCAGTATCTCCGGATTATCTGGCTCCAATTTGAGTCCAGCCTCAAGGGATGAAAGTGCCTTTTCATACTGTTTCTTCACGGTGTAAGTGTATCCGGCGTATAGGTAACTTCGGTAATCGAGGGGGTTGATTATGGTGCAGGTGGTAAATCGATCCAAGGCGGTATCGTAGTCCTTTTCATTGAAAGCCTTGGCTCCCTGGTTGAACACCTCTCTCCATTTTTCTGTCCTCAGGGAATCGAGCTCCTTTATCCATTTGGCTTTTTTGCTTTTCAAACTTTCTGCCATGGCAAACTGCTCCCCCATGCCTCGGTAGTTTTTCTTAAAGCAATAAGCCTTTCCCAAAAGGAAATGCATCTCCGCATCCTCGGGGAAGAACTGCAGTCCCTCCTCCAGTATGGCTACCGCACTATCATACATTCGATACTCAGGCTTAAGATTGATTTTGGCGGTCATTTTGTAGGTGCTGGAATGGAATCGGGGCTTTTTGGGTTTGTCTCCTCGCACCGCATTTCCTATAAGAGCAACCAGTGCAACTGTTACAAGGATTCGTAAAGGCTTCATTTGATGCTCCTTGGGTTAAAGGTTTAAACGGTTTTGTTTTTCACTTTTTCCGCATTATACGCTCTTATGAATGGCTTTTGTGATCTGGGAAAGGATTTCTTCCTCCGGAACTGCTCCTTCCAGAGAGAACTTTTCATTGATGATGATTTTAGGCACACCGAGGACTCCGTATCTGTTAACCAGATGAGGGAACTCGGTGACCTCTATCATATCCGCGGTTATAGATTCCCCTTCGATGGCGAACTTGTGTGTCAGGCTAACGGCCTTGGGGCAATAGGGACAGGTGGGGGTGACGAACACCTGCAGATGAACCTTCTGGTCAATTTTTTTCAAAGCATACTTGGTCTCGGGCTTGAGGTCGGTTTCGCCTTTGGAGACATCCACCATATCGGTAAGCAGGCTGGCAAACTCATATCCCACCGGCGTTCCATAATATCTTACTCCCTAATCCTTTTCCCCCTCTATCACCGTAGCTGGAATTTTATCCACCTTATATTGATTTACCTTTTCTTTGTCTAACTGAAAATTGTAAACCTCCAAAGAGACCTTATCCGAAAGTTCAGCCACCTCGGTGAGAAGTTGCTTGGTCTGATGGCAGAACTCGCACTCCAGTTCCTGAGTAAAATTTATCAGCTTGACTGAACCCTTCAAACCCTTAAAAATTTCCCGGACCAGCCTTTTTTCCTTCTCCTGCAGCAATGAATCCCTCCTCGGAAAGATCATCTTTGCAACCTTTCGTTGATCCCATTTATATCAAAGACCGTCGGCTGAAAGAAAGCTCTTTTTCTACCACCAAGACCATATCTCTACCCTCAAGTATCGGACGACCCTTCTGGCTAAAAGCGAAGCTAATTTTATCTTACCACAATAAATCTTGGCGTAACCGCTCATACCAGGCTTTAAAAGATAATCTTTGTTTTCGATTTGGCAAGTCACCGGAAAGATTTTTTTTGATCCCTCCTTTTCTGCCATCTGTGAAATTTTTACCACCTTTCCCCAGAAAATCTGGAAGGGATAACTTTTCACCTTGAGCTTGACAGGAAGTCCTTCCTTCAGCACGTCCAAATCCTTCTCCGATGCCTTAATCAAAACCCGCATGGTATCAAGATTGGCGATGGTTAAAAGGTCATCCCCGGAGCTTAAAGAGGTGACTATCCCCCGAATGGGGCTTTTTATCTGAGAGGAGGCGATCTGATCTTCCAGAAATTTTGCCTTGGCCTGAAGCTTTTTTATCTCTGCTTCTGCCATGGAAAGCTCCTCAGCTCTGGCACCATTTCTTATGATATTCAACTCATTTTGGGCTATCTTAAGCTGATTAGACAAGACCGAGACCTCAGCCTGAATCTTCTCCAGTTCTTGGTTGCTGATCAGATCCTTGTTGTGCAGGTCCGAAATCCGGGAAAGCTGTTTTTCTTTGAGCTTAAGCTCACTTTTGATCTGAGCCACCTTATCCCGGGCCTGCTGGACTTCTTCCTTTCTGGCACCCTTTTGAAGCAGAAGATAATATTGCTCTGCCTTTTTTAAAGCTGCCTTGGTCTGAGCCAGATCGGAAAGATAGGAGGGAGAAGAAAGCTCTGCCACAACGTCTCCTGCCTCCACCTTCTGACCTTCTTTCACCTTGGTAACCAGATTCAGGCTGGTGTAATCGTTGGCAAAAAGCTTAAGCAGATTCAGCGATCTTTTTTCCTGACTACCCCCCTGAGAAAGCTGGGAGGTTACGGTTCCATCCGGCAAGCTTCGAACGGTGAAACGTTCCAAAGCCTCAATCTGACACCGACCGCCTATCTTCAGCTCGATCTTAACTAAAAATAAAGCCAAGATCAAAGCCGCCAGCAAGCCAAAATAGAGTATGATCTTCTTGGTTACCAAAAGCGTTTGTTTCTTCGCTAAAATGAACTGCGCAACTCCAGTTAGAACAACTCTAATAGGAGTTTTTAAGATAAGAAAAATCAAAAATAAAAACAAGATAAATCCAAAGCCCCCCAT
>JAOZNS010000141.1 GCA_029933635.1 Candidatus Zixiibacteriota bacterium
CATGAATACTATGATCACTGGCTCGATGATAGAGGTTAAAGCTGCCACCGCCGCATCAACCTCTTCGTCATAGAAATCTGCAATCTTGGAAAGCATCTCGTCTAAGCCTCCGGTCTTTTCTCCCACTGAAATCATCTGGGTAACCATGGGAGGAAAGACCCCACATTGTTTCAAAGGTTGGGTTATGGTCTCACCTTCGGCGATGGAAAGGACTGATTTTTTTATAGCATCATGGATCACCCGATTGCCAGATGCTCGAGCGGTGATATCTAAGGCGTCCAGAATGGGGACTCCAGAGGAGATTAAGGTTCCCAGGGTGCGTGAAAATCTGGAGATGGCACTCTTTCTGATTAAGTCCCCAATAAGCGGGATTCGTAGCTTCAACCAGTCGATGTTAAATCTGCCCTTATCGGTCTTGGAGTAGAATTTATAAACGATGATCAAAAGGATCAGCAAAACTATACCGGTTAAGATATTATTCCTCAGGAATGCGCTCAAAGAGAGGATGAACTTGGTGGGAGCAGGTAACTCTGCGCCCAGACCGGCAAACATCTTGGCAAAGATGGGAACTATATAAGTTAACATGATAAAGGTGACCCCGATGGCCACCGTCATCACCACTGCTGGATAGATTAAAGCTCCCTTAACCTTACGGGTTAAAGCATCTGCTTTCTCCCTGTAGGTGGCCAGCCTTGTTAGAATGACATCTAACGCTCCCCCAATCTCCCCGGCATCCACCATATTAACGTAGAGATCATCGAAGACCTTCTTATGTCGGCCTAAAGCCTCAGCCAAGGTGGTGCCTGCCTGGACACTTTCCTTTACCTCTCCAACGATTCGTCTTAGCTCCGCTGACTCCATTTGCTGGGAGAGTATATCAAGGCACTGCACCATGGGAAGCCCCGCCCCGATCATGGTGGCAAACTGTCGGGTAAATCGGGAGATGTGCACCTTCTTTATTCCCGTGCCAATCCTTATGTTGATCTGGGAAGGCTTGACGGAAACCTGTGAGACTAAGATCTTCTTGCTCCGAAGGATCCTTTCCAGTTCGGTCCGGTTTTTTGCCTTCAACTCACCTGTAACCTGAGTTCCCCCTAATGTCCTTCCGCTATAGGTGAAAACTGGCAATTTAACCCCCTTCCCTTAAAACTGTTGTCCTTAAATTCAAATTTGTCAACTGAGCGATTCATTGAAAAATGCTTTAGATATTTGACCGACTAATGCTTTCATATTTTGAGTACATTTCAATCTGACATGCAAAGATCATGCTCGAATTGTCTGCCGTCCTCTACTCATTGTAGATTTTTTGGCTAAAAGCTCGTTTAACTCCTGAACATTTGAGCTTCTCCCCATGGCGTCGCCCAAGGTGATTTTGCGTTTAAGATACAGTTCAGCCAAAGACTGATTCATGGTTCTCATGCCATATTTTTGTCCTGCCTGCATCAAACTATATATCTGATGAATCTTATCATCCCGGATCAAGGCTCTTATGGCAGGAGTACAGATCATGATCTCCAGAGCCAACACCCTACCTCCACCTATCTTAGGGATCAACTGTTGACTTATCACCGCTTGCAAAACGAAGGAGACGGTAACCCGAACCTGTTCCTGCTGATTGGTGGGGAACACATCGATGATTCTGTTGATCGACTCTGCACAGGAGTTGGTATGTAGGGTGGCAAAGGCTAAATGTCCGGTCTCGGAGATATTTAAGGTGGCTTCCATGGTTTCCAGGTCTCTCATCTCTCCCACCAGAACCACATCTGGATCCTCCCTCAGGGCATATTTCAAGGCGCTGGCAAAGGAGGAGGTATCTGCATATACCTCCCTTTGATTAATCAAAGAACAGATGTGTCGATGAAGATACTCAATAGGGTCCTCAACCGTCAGAATATGGCAGTACCTTTCCTGGTTTATCTTGTTGATCAGAGCGGCTAAGGTGGTAGATTTTCCGCTTCCGGTGGGTCCGGTTACTAATACCAAGCCACGAGGCAGATTAGCCAGCTCGACGACCACAGGGGGGATGCCCAGTTCCTCGAAACTGGGGATTCGGAAAGGTATCTGTCTTAACGCTACCGCCACGTTGCCCCTCTGCATGAAAACATTACATCTGAATCGGCTTAAGTTCTCGATGCCGAAGGAAAGATCAAGCTCGCTTTTCTCCTCAAATTTCTGTCTTTGTTTCTCATTCATTATGCTGTAGGCTAATTTCTTGGTATCCTCTGCGGTCAGAATATCAAAGTCGGTCTTGACCAGCTTTCCATCTATTCTAAGCTGTGGAGGTGAACCCACTGTTAGATGAAGGTCCGAAGCATTTTTTTTGACCATCAACTCCAAAAGTTCCCGTAAGGTGACCATCTTTTGCTCCTATCCTTTCCTTATCTTAAGTAAAGAGAGTTTCTTATATATTATCGACTCGATAAGATGGTTCTTAAATTAACTCTTTTGTTTCCCTCCCTCTCCATTTATAACTTTATCGACTTTTGTCAAGCCGTCACCGCCAAAACTTCTCCCACGGTGGTGATGCCTTGCCTTAACTTTTCCAGGGCGGCAGATCTTAAAGTTAACATCCCCTCTTTTATAGCTTGCTGTTTTACCTCCGCGCTGGAGGCTTTCGAAAGTATCATTCGCTCAATGGCGAAGCTTATAGGCATCACCTCGAATATTCCGGTTCTCCCTGAATACCCGGTATTGTTACATTCGGCGCAACCTCTCCCTTCATACACTTTGATATTTTTGATCTCCTCCTCAGTGAGTCCAAGTAGCTCGAGGTTTTCCGTAGGAATTTGAACCTCCTGCTTGCAATTAGGACAGATCTTCCGCACCATCCTTTGAGCCATTACCAGCTTGACACAGGAAGCTACCAGATAATTGGGGATGCCCATATCGATCAGTCGATCGATGGTACTGGGAGCATCGTTGGTATGAAGTGTGGAGAAGACCAGATGTCCAGTCAATGCGGCTCTTACCGCAATCTCTGCGGTCTCGCTATCTCTAATCTCTCCAACCATGATCACGTCTGGATCCTGTCTTAGAAACGATCTTAATGCGGCGGCAAAGGTCAATCCTATCTCGCTTTTAACCGCCACCTGATTTATTCCATCAAAATTGAATTCCACCGGATCCTCAGCGGTCATGATATTGATGTTGGTGGTATTGATCTGCTTTAAGGCAGAATAAAGAGTGGTGGTTTTACCGCTTCCTGTTGGTCCAGTCACCAGGATCATGCCATAAGGAAGATGGATGGCTTTCTGGAATTCTCCAAGCGATTTCTCCGAGAAGCCCAGTTTGGTCAAGTCCACGTTGACGCTCTGAGGATCCAAGATCCGCATCACCACCTTCTCCCCAAAGATGGTGGGGAGGACCGAAACCCTAAGGTCCACAGCTCGATCCCCGAACTTCACCTTGATCCTTCCATCCTGAGGCAACCTTCGCTCAGAGATGTCTAAATCCGCCATTATCTTCACCCGGGAGACTATTGCGGCTCGATATTTAAAGGGTAAAGGCGACATCTCCTGTAAGTTTCCGTCTATTCTATATCTAACCCTAATCCTTTTCTCATAAGTTTCGATGTGAATATCCGATGCTCCTCGTCGGATGGCATCGCCTATGATGGAATCCACCAACTTAACCAAGGGCTTATCCTGCACCTGTGACCTTAGATCCTGTTCGGTGGGCACTTCCTCGTTCTCTTCGATCACCTCTAAGTCTGAATCTTTGAGTCCTTTGATTATTTGATCGATTCCCGCGGTATCTTGGTAATAGGTATCTATAGCTTTCCGAATTGCTTTCTCCGGGCTGATGACCGGTTGCACCGAACATCGGGTGATAAACTTTATGGCATCCAGAACATAAATATTATTGGGGTCAGAAATTGCCACAATCAGAGTTTTGCCGATCTTGCTCACCGGGATGACGTTGAACTTTCTGGCAATATCCACAGGGATCAGCTTCACCACCTCAGGATCCAGCTGAACGTCAGATAACCTTAATGCGCCGATATTTAGCTGTTTTCCGATAAACTCTGAAAGTTCGTCTTCGCTGGAGAGGGCTCCCATGTTAACCAGAATCTCCCCCAATTTCTCCTTGCTCTTCTTCTGTAACTCCAGAGCCTGGGCAAGTTGTTTTTCGGTTATCCGGCCCGTCTTAACCAACATATTTCCTAATTCGCTTGACATAGCTTTGCTAAAAAAATTATTAAAATTAAATTATTGCCACCTGCACGTGTTTGTATTTTTCAGGTTAAAGCATCTGATGCCTTTTGAGGGTGGTCTTCTTGGTTTCAGGACTGCTCCGAAAAGATATCATCCAGCTTGCTTTCTAAGGAGGCTGAAAACTCTGAATCCAGTTCGGTTTCCTTATTCTTTTCGGCCCGACGGTCCCGGAGACTGGCAGAGGAGAATATCTTTTCCAGATTTCCTGAAGCCTCCTTGGAATAAAGACGAACCATCCCGATGGTGGTTCGATCATCAAAGATGACTGCCAGAATGGTTCTCTCCCCCACCAAGGTGATGTGGATGTGATCCTTTTTGCCTTGATGAAAAAGAACTGAGAACTCTGGCTCTCCCAAGAGCCGAGCCATTTCTCGGGTAGAGGCAAAGCTTCCGGCCAAAAGTGCGGCTAAGGCTGTAGTATCTAAGGACTGGGTGAAACCCTGTCTGGCAATCAAATGACCATCCTTGTCCACCAGAAGAACACATTTGGCTTGGGCATCTTTGATTAATCTCCTGAGAATCTTCTCTATCTTTTCGGTCTGCTCCTCATAGATTACTAAATCCCCCTGGGTCAATTTAGCACCTCCGCTTCATCTTTTGAAAAGTTTATTCAAAAAACGTAATAAGAAAAATCCTTTTGACTTCGTCTTTTTTTTGCTCGACTTTCCGACAGACCAGCTTATTACGGTGGCACTTTCCTGCAAGGGTGTGTGATCTTTTTTTATCTTTTCCCCCGGTGAAATTTCTTTCACTTCCAGCTGGATCCGGGATTGCTTTTCCTTATGCCGGGGTGGCGATTTTATGGTTTCCCCCTGGATCGAAGATCTTGGTTCCTCTTGAGTGATGGCGGATACCGGTGGCTGAGTAGAATTCATCACCGCAGTCGAGATGTTTGTAGCTCTTATTGGCTCACGTTGGGGCAGGGTGGTAAAATCTGGCTCCTTAGGCGCTTTCTTGAGTTCCTCTTTTTTGATCTCCCTTTCAGGGAAAAGTTGCTTCCGTTTAGCTTGGTCTAAGACCAATTTGCTTATACATTTTAAAGTATCGAACACTCCAACCCCTTTGATGGCCACCGCTTCAAAATGGGGAAGTCCTTTTGGATTTAACCTTTTTTCTAACTCCTCCACTGAACTAATATCTGAGAGGTCTCTTTTGTTATATTGAAAGACCAAAGGAATTCGGTCCAGGTTATATCCATATTCAGAGAGATTTTCCACCAGGTTTTGAAAGCTCTCAACGTTTTCATCCATCTTGGACCTCTGTGAATCTGCCACGAATACCAAACCATCCACTCCTCTTAACACCAGCTTCCGGGTGGCGTTGTAATAGACCTGTCCGGGGACGGTGTAAAGTTGGAATTTGGTTGAGAAGCCGTGTATCTTCCCAATGTCCACCGGAAGAAAATCAAAGTAAAGGGTTCTGTCCTGGTCGGTGGCTAAGGAAATCAAATCTCCCCTGGTTTGTGGGGGTACCTTCTGATGTACATATTGAAGGTTGGTGGTTTTTCCGGAAAGTCCGGGACCATAGAAAACGATTTTACAAAAAATCTCCTTGGAGGCATAGTTTATGGACGCCATATCGATTCTCCATCTGGAAGCTGGGACTTTCTTAAGCTGGTTTTTGAACAAGTTTTAATTTTTCAGCCGCATTTCTGATCTCCAATCTCACCAATCCCACATTCACCTCAGGATCGGTGGCAACCGCCAGAATTCCTATTCCCACATCGGTCAAGAACAGTTTGCCTTTGGTGGCCTCTACGGTTATCTGTTTTAGATCCTCTTTGGAAAGGCGTTCCATCGACTTCTTAGCCGTGCTGACGATAGACGCCGCTAAAGCTCCTACCGCCTCGTCCTGAAGCGCAGAATTCAAATCAGCGGCGATCACTATTCCATCCTGACCCACTATCATACTGCCGTTGATACCGACAGTTTTGTTGAGCTCCTCCAATATTTTATACATATCAGGCCTCCACAACTTTTAGGATACTTTGAGGATACCTCTGTGAAAGAAATTTCTTTATCATTTCAGAGGACTGGGATATTCTAACCGAAAGCAGTTCATCTGTGCCCCGATCGGACAACACCACCAAGGTGAAGCCTTCTATCTGGTTTAAGCATATCCACAGATCTGGTGTATAAATTTCAATCTGCTCCGAAGCCTTTTCCCCCATGCGGTGAAGTATTTGGTCATTGTTTTCCTTTAAATGTCTGGCGAAGGAGGCTACCTTTTCCGAATCCACGTGAGGTGAAGAATCTCTGGCAACCATCAAGCCTTCATGATCCACCAAGATGGCTGCTTTCACCCCGGAGTATTCTCTCAAGTAATGCAGCGCGCTTTCCAACCCGCCCTTCGCGGTAGCCTTTACTTCCTTTCGTAAAGGAGGGGACTCCTTGAGATTTAACTTCGCTTTAGATATCGGAGCAGTAAAGGAAGAATGAAAAGGCTCTATTCTCTTCTGCTCAACTTTATCTGAATCTGACCTTTTGATAGGTGTAATCTCTCTTTTTACCTTAGCTTCAAAAATTGATTTTAATGCAAATGGAGACAAAAGGATTTGGAGGAGGAAAGCGGGCATATATTGATAGATCCCTGCTCGAACTGATGAGGCCAAGGGCAAGGAGAACATGAGCACAAGAAATATACCAAATCCGATTCCCAAGCCAATTCGATAGCTCAAGGTCAATGTAGAGAGCAGAAATACTTCGGGAGTGGATGCCTTTGAAAACATGATGGAGAAAATCAGCATATACCAGCCA
>JAOZNS010000351.1 GCA_029933635.1 Candidatus Zixiibacteriota bacterium
ATTCCTATTCGGAGGGAGCTAACTTTCCGGGGGTAGAAGTCTGTCGCATTCACACCCAGTTTCCCGTTCCCTTCCAGCAAGGTCCTGGGAGTAGCCGGCCCCAGTATTTGGGGTCAAACTATGTAGGCTTTATTCCCATGGGTAGTTCAGGTGGCCTGAGGATAGACTTTGATGGTCAGGACGATCTTGCCTGGAAGGCAACGATAGTTGGTTATGGGGGGAGCTGGTCCATAATTAAGCGTTTCAGTTTAGACCAACATAATTCCGGTCAGGTTCAGTTGGCCAACTGGGAGGATTTCTCCCGAATTGTGCTCATCGCATCTGTTGTTTCAGGGACTGAGGGGGGAGGTACCTTTTACTATGCAGCAACCTATGACACTACTTTAAATAACTTGCCTAAACTATATGACATTTCGATAATTCCTAATCCAGTTTGTGTAGCGCAGGGTCATAAAAGGCAACTTATGGTAAAAGGATACGACGCCAATGGGACGGAGATTACCGCTCACCCGAATTGGTTTAATTGGGTGGTTATCGGTGACATAGGGATTATTGACAGCGTTGGCTATTTTACGGCCGGTAGTGTTGTTGGAGAGGGGTTCATAGTGGCATCGAGAAATGGTATAGCTGATACCGTGAGGGTTTATGTATCTGGTGTAAGGGAAACCGAACCTTATAGTCTTCTCCCTAAGGGGTGTACTCTGTTGCAGAACTATCCCAACCCCTTCAATTCTATTACTCAAATTGAATATATTCTCCCCGAGGATGGCTGGGTTACATTGGAGGTCTACAACATCCTCGGTCAAAAGGTTGCCACTTTGTTAAAGGGGAGAGAAGAAGCCGGTTTTAGGGTTGCTAAATGGGAGGCCGGTTCCTTCCCTTCTGGCATCTATTTTTATCGGCTAAAGGCCGGGCGTTTTATGAAAACAAGAAAGATGATCTTGATCAAGTAGTGGATTTTGGTTCCAAAGTCTTCCTCATGCCCTATTTTTTTCTTGCCTTTTACCTCCCAGGAGGTTATGCTTGCGGAGAGGTAGCGCTATCATAAAAGGAGGAGTGATGAAAGATAAGGGGAAGTTTCTGTTTGTCCTTTTCTCCCTCTTCTTAACCCTGAACATAGCCTGTGGAAAGGGGGAGAAAAAAGAGGTGGGGAAGGGTGAGGAGACCACCAAGAAACCCGTGGCGGTCACCGACACCATCCACTCGATTGTACTGATGAAAACCTCTATGGGGGAGATTAAACTTGAGCTCTACCCCCAGAAGGCCCCTAAGACGGTGGCCAATTTCCTTGCCTATGTTAAGGATGGTTTCTATGACGGGACTATTTTCCATCGGGTGATAGACAACTTTATGATTCAAGGAGGTGGCTTTACCCCGGATATGAAGCAGAAGGAAACCAAACCACCCATCATCAACGAGGCGGGCAATGGACTAAAGAACCTGAGGGGCACAATAGCTATGGCCCGTACCTCAGAGGTGAATAGCGCTACCTCACAGTTCTTTATCAATGTGGTGGACAACCCCTTCTTGGATCACAAGGATGAAACACCCAAGGGATTTGGCTATGCCGTCTTCGGCAAAGTAGTTGAGGGAATGGATGTGGTGGACAGGATCAAGGCCGTAAAGACGACTACAAAGGGTTATTACCGGAATGTTCCGGTTGAACCCGTAATTATCCAATCAATAAAAGTTGTTGAATAGGTTATTGTCCCCTTCGGGGAATGGGAGAAAAACCCTCGCCTTTAGGCGAAGACTTT
>JAOZNS010000142.1 GCA_029933635.1 Candidatus Zixiibacteriota bacterium
AGAAGGAATAGGAAATGGTGAAACTCCAAAATCCAACCGATAACACAGGCTATATGCCATTAAAACGGCACATAGCCTTAACCGTTAGCCGAAATCGCACCCATGAATCATTGGGTTAAAGAAAATGGAACTTCAGCAAAAAGAAAGTAGAAGTCTAAGGCAATGGGAATAGATTTGGGGAAGTTGAGAGAAGTTATAAAATCTGGTAGATTTGAATGGAGGAAGCATACTCTTGTTAGGCTTGCCGAAAAGAATATTTCCCAAGACGTGGCCATTGAAGTGATTATGAAGGGAGAGGTTATTGAAGATTATCCCCATAATACTCCTTTCCCCAGTTGCCTTATGTTAGGGTGGGTAGGAGGAAAACCTTATCACGTGGTTGTAAGTTTTGACAAGGATTCAGGAATGGGATACATTATTACCGCCTATGAGCCAAGTTTGGATAAGTTTGAACCTGATTTCAAAACAAGGAGGCGATAGAAATGAGTAAATGTCCTTTATGTGGAGGGGAAAAAATCCTCGGCAAGACCACTTATGCGGTAGATTTAGGAGATAAGATTATAATGGTTCGTTCTGTACCTGCTCAAATTTGTTCTCAATGTGGAGAGGAGTGGATTGATGCTCAGACGGCACATACCTTAGAGGAAATTGTAAATGAAACTAAGAAGCGAGCTTGCCAAGTTGAAGTTTTATCCTTTTAAAAATTAGGGTGGTATGGCAACTTCGGCTAACACGGTGTTTGTGGCTCCGGTACTTCGCACCTCTACCCAAATCCGCCTTTGGTGGAGTTCGCAAAAACCGAAATCGTTATACGCCATTGGGGGTGAATGGTCTCAACGAGGTGAAGGAAGGAGTGGAGTGGGGTAATGGATAAGGCAGCGGAAATAGCTTCTTTGAGTCATGATTACTTTGTAGAAGAGCTCGTCTAAGAGACTAATTTACTTTAAAGGTCTAAAAAACAAGGAGCGCTTATGGATTTTGAACTTACTGAGGAACAGAGGATGGTGAAGGAGGCGACTTCTGATTTCGCTAAAAATACCCTTCTTCCTCAAGCCCAGGAGTTCGATGAGAAGGAGGAGATCCCCAAAGAGATTTATAAACAGCTGGCTCAGTTGGGATATTTGGGCATGCTCCTCCCCGAAGAATACGGGGGCTCCAATCTTGATTTTGTCAGTTACATTTGTGCCATGGAGGAGTTCGCCAAGGCTTGTGCCGCCTTGGAGATCGCACTCTCGGTGCATAACTCGTTGGTATGTGATGCCATCTTGAGTTTCGGGACAGAAGAGCAGAAGAAAAAATATCTTCCCCTCCTTGCTCGGGGTGATAAAATCGGCGCATATTCCTTGACTGAACCGGGTTCGGGCACCGATGCGGGGAGCCTGAGAACCACGGCCTTGCTCCAAAATGATCACTATCTGGTAAACGGGACTAAAACTTTCGTCACCAACGGAGGAATCGCTGATCTTTTTGTTGTCTTTGTGCTGACCGAGCCGGAGCTTAAATCCAAAGGCATCTCCTGTCTTCTGGTGGAAAGGGGAACCGAGGGCTTCACCATCGGGGCTAAGGAGAAGAAGATGGGAATCAAAGGATCGGATACCAGAGAGCTTTCCTTTGTAGATTGCAAAATTCCTAAAAGGAACCTATTGGGTGAGGAAAACCAGGGGTTCAAAATTGCTCTTTCTCTTTTGAACTCTGGCAGGATTGGGGTGGGAGCCCAATGCGTGGGGATCGCTCAGGCAGCTTTCGATGAAGCCCTGAAATACTCCAAGGAGAGGGTTCAATTTGGACAGCCCATTTGCAACTTTCAAGCTATCGCCTTCAAATTGGCAGATATGGCTACCCAGATAGATGCGGCAAGACTTCTGGTGTATCGGGCCGCTCATCTTAAAAGCAAAGGGATAAGGTGCAATCGGGAAGCTTCCATGGCAAAGCTTTTTGCCTCGGAGGTGGCAAACCGGGTGGTAAATGAGGCAGTTCAGATTCATGGAGGGTATGGCTACATGAAGGAGTATCCGGTGGAGAGATACTTCCGGGATGCACGAGTGACGGAGATATATGAGGGAACCTCGGAGGCGCAGAGAATCGTCATCTCCAGAGACCTTCTGAAGGACTAACCAAGGAGATCCCGATGAAAATTTCTGAACAACATCAACGGTTTCGTCAGAAGATAAGGGAGTTTGCAGAAAGGGAGATTGAGCCCAAGGCAAAGCAGTTAGACCAGGAGGGGAAGTTCCCCTTCGATACCATCAAGAAGTTAAGCGAGATGGGGATTATGGGGATGGTGGTTCCTAAGGAATATGGCGGATCAGGTTATGATACCCTTAGCTATAGCATCGCGGTGGAGGAGATTTCCAGAGTTTGTGGCTCTACCGGCATCACGGTGGCGGCACACAACTCCTTGGGACTTTATCCCATTTATCTTTTTGGGACCGAGGAGCAGAAAAGAAAATACCTGCCCGATTTAGCCTCGGGAAAGAAGTTAGGATCATTTGGCTTAACTGAGCCTGAGGCTGGTTCGGATGCGGCAGGCACCAAAACCACGGCAGTTTTGGATGGCGATTCCTATGTGATCAATGGATCCAAATGTTTCATTACCAACGCCAGCGTGGGAGAGACCTTTGTGATCACCGCAGTCACAGACAAAAGTAAAGGCTACAAAGGAATAAGCTCCTTCATCCTGGAAAAGGGAATGAAGGGTTTTTCTGTGGGGAAAAAAGAAAACAAGATGGGACTCAGAGGTTCAGACACTGCCACCCTCATCTTTGAGGATCTGAGAGTTCCCAAGGAGAATCTTTTGGGAAAAGAGGGGGAGGGATTCAAGCAGTTTATGATAACGCTGGATGGTGGAAGGATCAGCATCGGCGCCATGGCTTTGGGGATCGCGCAGGGGGCATTCGATAAAGCTTTGAGTTATGCCAAGGAGAGAAAACAGTTTGATCAGCCCATCGCCAACTTTCAAGCCATTCAATGGAAGCTGGCTGACATGGCCACCCAGATTGAGGCGGCAAGGCATCTGATATATCACGCCTCTGAACTGAAGGATAGAAAGGAGAAATTCATCCGGGAGTCCGCCATGGCAAAGCTTTTCGCCTCAGAGGTTGGAAGATGGGTGACCTATCAAGCCATTCAGATCTTTGGCGGATATGGATACATGTGTGAGTATCCGTTGGAAAGATACCTAAGAGATGTCAAGCTCTGTGAGATTGGGGAAGGAACCTCAGAGATTCAAAGGTTGATCATCGCCCGTGAGCTTTTGAGATAAATTGAGGTCCTATGTTTTGACCAAAATTGAGTTTGGTTAACTTTAAACCTGTTTAAATCGTGGGGGAATCAAAAGGAGGAAGAATGGAGTTTAAGAATATCGTTATTCAGATCAAGGAGAAGGTGGGTATAGTAAAGATCAATCGCCCGAATGCTTTGAATGCTTTAAACACCGAGACCTTACACGAGCTCAGTAAAGCCATGCATGATCTTAGCTTCGAGAATCAAGACGTAAGGGTTATCATACTTACCGGCGAAGGCAAAGCTTTCGTGGCTGGAGCAGATATCTCCGAGATGAAGGATATGTCCGCCCTTCAGGCCAGGAAGTTTTCCCAATTGGGACAAAGGGTCTTTCATTTTATAGCCAGCCAGGAAAAGCCGGTCATCGCGGCCATCAACGGTTTTGCTCTTGGGGGGGGATGCGAGCTGGCTCTTGCCTGTGACATTCGCATAGCCTCGGACAAAGCCAAGCTGGGTCAGCCGGAGGTTAATCTGGGCGTCATTCCTGGTTTTGCTGGAACCCAGAGACTTTCCAGATTGGTGGGGATGGCCCGGGCGAAGGAGATTATCTTCACCGGCGAGATGATCGATGCCCAGACCGCCTACTCGATAGGCTTGGTCAACCAGGTGGTGCCCTCAGATCAGCTCATGGACTTCTCCGTGGAGTTGGCGAATAAGATCGCCTCAAAGGGACCGACAGCGATTAAGCTGGCAAAGACGGTGATCAACCGGGGAATGCAGGCAGACCTTGCCACCGGCAGCGCTTATGAGACGGAAGCTTTTGGTCTTTGCTTTTCCACCGGTGAGCCCAGGGAGGGAATGTCTGCGTTCCTGGAGAAGACGAAGCCGAATTGGTAAATGAAGATCTTAAAGCATAATATCAGCTTTGACCCGGCAAGCTTTTGTCTTCCAGCTCTGTCCAGTGGATTTTATCTGTGGGGAGATTGTTTCCATGGAGATATTTAAATCCTTAGCTCAGGACGAACATGAGCAGGTTGCCTTCTGGTCAGACAGAGTCGCTGGCTTGAGATCTATCGTTGCCATCCATGATACCACCTTAGGTCCTGCCATCGGTGGGGTGAGGATGCACCCTTATGCCTCGGAGGAGGAAGCGCTTAAAGATGTGCTTTTGCTTTCAAAAAGCATGACCTATAAGGCGGCTGCAGCGGGCATCAATTTGGGTGGAGGCCAGGCTGTAATCATCGGGGATCCACTCAAGGATAAAAATGAGTTGATCCTGAGATCGTTTGGAAGGTTTGTGGAAAGCCTTCATGGAAGATACGTCACAGCAGAGGACGTGGGAACCACGGTGGAAGATATGGAGATAGTCCGATACGAAACCAGATATGTTACCGGACTTTCACAAGCATTGGGTGGTGGGGGAGATCCAGGTCCTGTTTCCGCCATCGGTTTGGTTTTTGGGCTTCAAGCCTGTGTGGAGAAGGTGTTTGGAAGAAAGGAATTGAAAGGGTTATCGGTCGCCATCCAGGGTCTGGGCAATGTAGGATTCAATTTAGCCCAGCTTCTTTCCGAAAGAGGATGCAAGCTTCTGGTGGCAGATGTGGATCAAAGGAAGGTTCTTCAGGCGAAGAAAAAGTTTGGGGCCGAGGAGGTTCCAGCGGACCAAATATATGATGTGAGAGCAGATATTTTTTCCCCCAATGCGCTGGGAGGCGTGATTAACGATCAGACCATCGAGAGATTGAAGGTCAAGATAGTGGCCGGCGCGGCAAATAATCAACTGGAGGAGGAGCGACATGGCGACCTCCTCCATCAAAAGAATATCCTTTATGCGCCAGATTTTGTGATCGGTGCAGGTGGATTGATCAACGTGGCCAATGAACTGGAGGGCTACAATCAGGAAAGAGCCATAAAACGGGCCAGTGGGATTTATGACATATTATTCAGGGTATTGGAGAGAGCGGAAAAGGAGAACATTCCCCCATACAAGGCGGCAACCTTGTTAGCCGAAGAAAGGATAAATCAGGTAAAGAGGTTTAAACAGGGAAGGGGTGAAAAAGGAAGCTGTTAGTAAAAGGGGAACAAATGTTGTCGGTTAACTTCCAACAGGTGAGAAAAATCATATAATTTTGGGGTTTTATTCACTTTCTAGATGGATGAAAAGGGGGAGATAAGGGGAGAGGTAAAAAAAGAGCCCCATATATATGCTCTTTGAGCCAAACCGTGGTATTCACCGGGGCTCATAGAAGAAAAAAAGATAAATTGGCAACTCTTTTGAAGAAGAACCTGATTTTGTTTTCTTCCGGAAGATGAATCCACCAACCTTACCTTTATCCATAAAATATAAAGCAGGAAACAGGTGGCGAGCTGGCAACCACCAAGAAAGGCAAGAAAACCAACATTTCTCATGTCTGAGTCTTACAAGATATTAAGCATAAATCCGGGTGCTACCTCCACCAGAGTAGCTTTGTATGAGGACGAAATCCCTTTGAAAGTGGAAACCATCAGGCATTCGTCTGGGGTGCTCCATTCATTCAATAGCACCTTGGATCAACTGAATTATAGAAAAGAGCTGGTCTTGAAGTTTCTTGAAGAAAGCCATGTAAAGGTGACCGAGCTTTCAGCGGTAGTGGGAAGGGGTGGACCATTTAAACCTCTGGAAAGCGGCACCTATCAGGTCAATGAAAGGATGCTTTCCGACATCAGAAAAGGCAGGGTCCAGGCAGATCACCCGTCCAACTTAGGCGCATTGATCGCTCATCAAATCGTGAAGGGGACCGATGTGCCAGCATATATCGTTGACCCCGTATCAGTGGATGAGTTCATCCCCGAAGCTCGTATCTCCGGGTTGCCTCAGATAGAGCGCAAAAGCCTTTCCCATGCTCTCAATATGAAGATGGTAGCCAGAAAGGCGGCAAAAAAGTTGAAGAAAAGATACGAAGAGTTGAATCTGATCATCGTCCATCTGGGCTCGGGGATAAGTGTAAGCTCCCATCTGAAGGGGAGGATGATCGATGTCAATAATGCCAACGATATGGGTCCGTTTTCCCCTCAAAGAAGTGGGGGTTTGCCCGTTTGCGGTTTGGTGAAGCTCTGTTTCTCCGGAGAGTACACCCAGAAGGAGATGATAGAACTTCTTACCAAAAGGGGAGGACTTGTAGCTCATCTGGGAACTGACAGTGTGGAGGAGGTTGAGAAGAAAATCAACGAGGGTGATCAGAAGGCAAAACTGATCTATGATGCCATGGTTTATCAGATCGCCAAAGAGATTGGCGCCATGGCAACCACTTTGCACGGGAAGGTAGATGCGATTGTTCTAACCGGTGGAATGGCTAATTCAGAAAGATTGACCGAGGCGATCACAAAGAGGGTGAGGTTCATTGCTCCAGTTTTGATCTTTGCGGGTGAGGACGAGATGGAGGCTCTGACCTTAGGTGCGCTACGAGTGCTTAATGGAGAAGAGAAGGTGAGACAATATTAAACCAACACTTCAAGATAACTATATAATCATTTATATTATAATTACTTACCTTTCCCTCTTTTAAGAAATTTTTCTTCTCTGCTTTCCAATGATTTAATCCTCATTAAGGGGTTTGCTAAAGAAAAAAATTGCCGGATTAGATTTAATTTGGCAAAAGTTGCAGGGAGATTCAGATATAG
>JAOZNS010000143.1 GCA_029933635.1 Candidatus Zixiibacteriota bacterium
CCTCCTATTATTATTCCTCTATCCCAGTCTTGAATTGCTCCGGCCACGATCTCAGAACCCGAGGCGGATCCTTTATCCACCAGCACGGCTAAGGGAAGTGTGGGGAAAAGAGGGGTTCCTTCGGAAAAGAATTTTTTATTCTGGTTTTTCGTCTTTCCTTTGGTCTGGACCACCAGTCTGCCTGGCTTCAGAAAGATGCTTGTCACCTCCACCGCCTGAGAAAGCAGTCCACCCGGGTTTCCCCTCAGGTCCAGGATCAATCCCTTGATATCTTTACGTTGAAGTTCGCTCACCGCCTCTTTCACTTCGTCGGCAGAAAGATCGGAGAAACGATTCAATCTGACGTATCCGATTCCCTCATGGGCCAAGCCATAGTAAGGAACCGCCCTCAGGGAGATCACATCCCTTTCGATGGCATATTCCATTGGCTTTTTGATTCCTTCCCTTTCTATGGTGATATGAACTACGGTTCCCTTTTTGCCCCTCAGCTTCGTTACCGCCTCCTCTATGGTGATCCCTTTGGTGGAGACACCTTCGATCTTGGTGATTCGATCTCCTGCTTGAATCCCCATTCGTTCCGCTGGGGTATCCTCCAGAGGAGAGATGACGGTAAGCCATCCATCCTTTATGGCGATCTCTATGCCCAATCCCTCAAACTGTCCATGAGTATCTTCCAACAAAGCACTATACTGCTTTGGCTCCAGATACTCCGAGTATGGATCCAACGCTCCCAGCATTCCTACGATCCCAGCTTTGATCAGCTCGGAAGGATCGATCTCCTCCATATAATGGGAGCTAACCACCGAGGCTATCTGCCTGAATTCTTCCAGATCCGCATATAAACTGTCGGTCAGGGCATATACCAGCCCTCCAATCAAAAGCGCCATTAAGGCCACCCCTAAAAACAGGGCAGCCTTTCTGACTTTTATGTATTCTTCCTTCATAATCAACCTCCAGAGGCTTTGCTTAATCAATTTTAATCATTCCAAATCCATCCAAATTGAAATCTTTTCCAATCTGGCATACAATAATATAAGCCTTAAATACTATTTGTTACATCATTTTTAAATTGAAGCCGCAATCAGAGGGGAATGTAAGCGCTCGATGAAAAAACGATCTTGGAGCCCGAAAGTTTGCTTTTTCGGTTTTCTCAAATTCAAATTACCTTATGGTTCAAATACTTAGATTTCATCGAAAAAAACTGTCCAGCCGGGCACTTCGATTCTTCACCTTCTGCCGGATAATAACATCCCGCTGGAGCAAAGGGAGACTCTATCTTCTTGCTTTACCAAAAAAGGAATCTACCACCTTTCTCACATTCTGCCAGGTTTCATCGATATCCTTGGTCCCATCGATTAGCTTTATTCTTCTCCGGTTCTGTCGGGCAATGGTTAAATAACCTCTCCTTGTCCTTTGATGAAATTCAAACCTTTCCCTTTCCAGACGATCTTTTTTTCTTTTCTCCTTTTCTTTTCTTCTAAACGATATCTTGACCGGTAAGTCCAAAAGTATGGTCAAATCGGGCACAAGCCCAGATGTGGAGATCTGATTTAACTGTTTTATCATCTTTTTGTTCAAACCTCTCCCATACCCTTGATAAGCCAAGCTGGAGTCGGCATATCTGTCGCAGACAACCACCTTCCCCTCTTTTAAGGCAGGCAGGATCATCCTTTCCGTGAGTTGAGCTCTGGCGGATTGATACAACAAAAGCTCGGAGATAAGGCTCATCTCTGAATTTTTTTCACTCAAAAGGATTCGTCTGATTCTCTCCGCTATCCTTTCACCTCCAGGCTCTCTCACCAGAAGAACTTGATGCCCTCTTCTTCGCAGGTAAGAGACCAGCTTGCGTGCCTGGGTGGTTTTGCCACAGCAGTCTATCCCTTCAAAGGTTATGAAAAATCCAGCCATGTCTGGTCTCCAGTTTTCACTCTGCAGTTTCCAGTCTCCAGAGTGCAAACTGCAAACTGGAGACTGCCCAATCCTGAGATCGAAGGGCTACCGGAGAAAATAAAGAGGTGGTGTATCGTTCCAACCACCTCCTTGAAGCACAGTCACCTTTCATCAAATACCGTTCTATCTTTTCGCCAGTTTCTTGGCTTTCAAAGGGACGACCTTCTTCTCTTTTTTCCCATATTTTTTTATGAACTCCTCGGTCAGGATACGAGCCTGTTCATCGGTGTATTGCTTGGGCGGTGATTTCATGAAATAGGAAGATGGTCCTTCAATTGCGCCGGACAGCTTGTGATTCAAAGCTAATTTACAGCATCTAACCGCATCTATCACCACACCAGCAGAGTTGGGAGAATCCCATACCTCCAATTTCAACTCCACGTTTAGAGGGACATCCCCGAAGGTTCGACCCTCCATCCGTATGTAAGCCCATTTTCGATCGGTCAGCCAGGCTACATAATCGGAGGGACCTATATGCACGTTGTTGGCCCCCAAATCATAATCCAACTGAGAGGTGACCGCATTGGTCTTGGAAATTTTTTTGGATTCCAGTCGGGAACGCTCCAGCATGTTGAGAAAGTCGGTGTTTCCTCCCACGTTCAGTTGAGAGGTCCTCTCCAGTCTCACCCCTCTATCTCGGAAAAGCCTGGTTAAGACCCGGTGGGCGATGGTGGCTCCAACCTGTGATTTTATGTCATCCCCTATCACCGGCACCCCCCGATCAACGAAACGCTTCTGCCAGTATTTTTCCCTGGCGATGAAGACCGGGATGCAATTAACGAAGCCACAGCCAGCTTCCAGAACCTGTTCCACATACCATTTGGTTGCCTCCTCGCTTCCCACAGGAAGATAGCTGACCACAACATCCGTTTTGGTCTCCTTGAGTATCTTGACTATATCAGCGGTCGGTCCGGGGGCTTTCTGAATTATCTGGGAAAGATATTTTCCCAATCCATCATGGGTCATCCCCCGGTGAACCGGAACTCCCAGACGAGGAACCGAACAGAACTTATAGGTGTTGTTGGGATAGGCGAATATTGCTTCCGCAAGGTCCTTTCCCACCTTGTTTTTATCAATATCAAAGGCGGCGGAAAACTCTATATCCCTTATGTGATATCCCCCCAAATTGACGTGCATCAATCCGGGAACAAAATCCTTCTCCTTGGCATCCTTGTAATATTGCACGCCTTGCACAAAAGAGGAGGCGCAGTTTCCCACGCCGATGATGGCTACTCTTATCTTATCCATTTCTCCTCCTTTTCGTTTATGCTATTCTGCTGACCTGTGTTGGGTTAACTTTAGCTTTCCTTCCTGCTCAATTCTTTTCGAATAAAGTTAACCCTCTGAATCACGGTTATATTGGCAAAGATGGCGATGAACCAGATGGTGGCTATCACAAAATATATGCCGATTTTGGGAATGGCGCCCAGAAAAGATCCGATGGCTAAATAGGTTATCCTTTCCTCCCTTTTCATAACTCCCACCTTGCACTCGATTCCTAAACCTTCAGCTCTTGCCCGGGTGTAGCTCACCATGAAGGAGCCGGTGATAGCTAAGATTATCAAGTATATTACGTGGCTATGTTTGTCATAGAAAAAGATAGCCAGACCAAGAAAAAGCAAAACTTCGGAGTATCTGTCGATGGTGGAATCCATCAGGGCCCCGAATCTCGACATCCGGTGAGTCTCCCGGGCTAATCTCCCATCCAGCACATCACATACGCCTGCCAGCACCACCATCACTCCGGCGGCAAGAAAATATCCTTGACGGAAGAAGTTGAAGCCCAAGATGGAAAGCCCCAGTCCAGAGAAGGTGATGACGTGGGGATGAACCCTTAAATTTATCAGAAATTTGGCGATCGGCTCGATGATGGTCTCAAATCCCTGGACCCAGTGCCTGTTTAAAAGCTTAAGTTCTGCCATAATCATAGATTTTTGTTGATTTTAACTCGAAGATTAAAACTCTTCGATGGTAATGCTTTATAATATCAGTCCAATCGGGCTAAGTCAAGCGAAAATTCCTTTTCTCTTATTTGTTGCTTTTCTGAGTTGATCCTTTTTTGAATCAATCTGTCGCACAAAAGGATGCTTACCCCCCCCACCAGAATACCAGCTACAACATCGGAAACGTAATGAAATCGACCATAGACCGTGGCAATCAAAAGGCTGGCTATCAAAGGAGAAAGCAGATAATACAGAAGACGATGATGTCTTCGAGCATAGATTAAAACCACCAGCGCCACAGCCACGTGAGAGCTGGGCATGGCTCCCCCACGGATTCCTGCCACATTTATTAAGCTGTGCGCCAGGGAGGTGAAAAAACCCCCGTTTATCCCCACATGGTGACTGTTCACCAGAGCAAACCGGGGACCCTCCACCGGAAAGAGTATAAATCCCAGATATGATATATAATAGGCCACCGCTGAGGTGAAAAGCAGATCATCGAATTCTTTGATCTTGTGGCTGAGGAAAAGCCCCACCCCCAATATCACCAGAAGAAAATAATAGAAAGTGTAGGAAAACATCATGTATTCGTTCAGTCCCCAACAGATGAACCTTTCCATCCACACGGTGGGATACATGCCGAAAATTGAAAGCTCTACCTGGTTTATCAAAGGATCGAAAAAGTGAGGAAATATCAGATGGACTAAATGCCTGGTCTCCTCATAAAGCACTATAAAAAATACCAGAGGATACCAGTGACGTAAAAAGAACAACCACCTGCTTACCTTCTGATTTAATCCATTTGCTATGAGAACAAGCGCTAAACAGATGATTAAATTGAAGGCTATATAGCTTGTCCAATTGGGGAGATTAGAATGAAAGAGCAGGATCAAAATGCTTAAGACCACCATGTAAATGAAGGTGGCTTTATCCACCAGAAGATAGCAGGAATTTCTATTGGTTGTCATCGTCGGGCAATTAACCAAAGATACCAACTAATTTCAAAGCCGTGTCGGGACTTAATCTTACTACTATCCCAAGCATCGGGAAAGGCTCCTGAGGACAATGAGAATGGATAAGATTGTAAATAGAAAAAGAATTTTTCGACTTTAACTGCTTATACTTACCTCCTAACATGATTTCTCTCTTCCCAAGATTAAGCCTCAGTAGCGCATAAAACTTGAATTACATCAGCCAAATATTCAGCCTTCTTCTTTCCAACGGGCAACAATCTTCCCACAAACAAATTAGGGTGTTTATTTAACAGGTAATTTACGATTGCTTCAAGTTCATTTTCCGCACCCTCTGAATCAATAAGATCATCATATTTGGTCCTCAAATCCTTATCTCGTTTTAATAAATCTAAAACAATCGACATGTAATTATTCTTATGCTTAAGTAATATAGCTCTTTCGTCTATAGCAATTAACTGCGACAACCAAATATCATCGTATTTCAATAGTAATAGATCAGATACTGGAAAATTTTTTCTAAAAAGCTTTAGTGTAATATCATTTCCATATAGGGCACCAATTTTTACTTTTAGGCTTGAATAACTTAAATTAAGCTCCATCTGTAAGTTCTCAGGATCTTCGTTAATTATCTTCATTGTTGAACTTTGCTTTGTCAGACTTTGCAGGTATTCAAAACCTTGTTTGCTTGAAGAATAAAATCCATTAGTTTTATCGCTCTGGATTGTTGCGGGATTATCACCTTTATCAAACAAAACACCGATATATATTTCAAAATTTTTAATCCCAAAATTATCAAGCAATTCCGCCAAAGAAAATTCTTTGTCATTTTTTCTAAACAACTTTTTATTTGACTTCAAATACTCTACAAAAATCCCAAACTTTTCAGAAGTCCAGATTTCTCGCCTTCCAGCCGTTCCTCCAGTATCTACTCTATTCTTAAGTTCAGCTAACACCATCGTTTTTTCAGCTTGTATAATGCTTCCTACGTCAGTACTTACATCCCTATCACCCAACCAGTCCCATTCAATTGTTCTTAAAATTTTCTTTTCCTTTGATGATAATCCTTTCTGAGTAAAGATTCCTTTCTTTTTATGAAGAGATGGATATTCCAACCAAAAGGGAAGTTTACTAAGTGCTATGTCAAGAGAGCAAGTTTCAAAAGATGAGGCTATTTTCTTTTCGATATACTTCCCCCTACCTCCTTGGCTATGGTGATAATAAGAGGCGACACCTAATAAAGCCTCATAATATTCTTTAATTTCGAATGGAACACTCAACAACCCATCGTAAACCTTGGCTACAGGATCAAAATCCTTAGCATTAACATCAATGCACAACTCCTTAAAATTTACTAATATATTTTTATATGGTTCGTAAAGTAATATCCGTCCAAGGTCTAATTTTTCTTTCGCCTTTACACAAAGAAGATTCCTTTTTGTAATCATATTTATTTCCCCTTCTCACAGATTATCACACTTTCCCCTCTTATTGCCCTATTGCGAGCACCTAATAGAGGATTAAATATTAACTTTTCAAACTTAAATCCGACCTCTTCACAAAACTTTTTGGTGGTCATAGTTGTTGGAATTTTTTTCCCACTTACCGTGCTATCTCCGATTATGATTGCCAATTTTCCACCCGGTTTTAGTGCCCAGAAGATGTTTTGTATTGATTGCTTTAAATCTTCATAATACCTTGCAACTCTGGATGGCAACCCTACATACTTACTTTTGAGTCGTCCATCAGTCTTCATCCCCAAATACTTAGATTCAATCTTCTTCATATCTGTTCCCAAATAATCATAAGCAATCTTGTCTTTCCCTACGTAATCTATCGAAAAATAATAAGGCGGGCTTGTGATACATCCGTCAAATTTGGCTCGCATTTCTTTTATGTTTTTTAATTCTAATATATCTCCTTCTATAATGCGGGCAGATTTAAACTTAAGCCCATATTTTTCCTTAATCTCTATTGTTTTTCTA
>JAOZNS010000144.1 GCA_029933635.1 Candidatus Zixiibacteriota bacterium
TGCAAACTGATTGAATCCTACAAAAAAACCAACATAAAAACGTTACGCTACCTAAAAATTGTAAAGGGCCTAAGGTGGATTTTCGGAGTTGCAAGTCTTAATGATAAACATATAGTTTTATTGTAAAGTTGCTTGTATGTATCTTGAGATAGATGGTAACTATGGTGAGGGGGGAGGGCAAATTCTAAGAACGGCGCTTTCCCTTTCATGCATTTTGCAAAAGCCAGTGAAGATTATAAATATTAGAAAGGGAAGAAAGGTTCCCGGTCTTCAGCCCCAACACCTTACTTCGGTCAACGCCTGCAAGAAGATAAGCTCAGCCGAGGTCCAGGGGGATAGCTTGCAGTCGCTGAGCTTGAGCTTTTCCCCACAAAGAATAGAGGGTGGGGATTTCTCTTTCGATGTGGCAGAAAAGAAAAGAAGCGCCGGATCTTCCTCTTTGATTCTGCAGACATTGTTTTTGCCTTTAAGCCGTTGTCAGGACAACTCAAGGATCAAGGTATGGGGAGGGACTCATGTGCCCTGGAGTCCTCCTTTCGATTATCTTAAGGAGATTTTCGCACCAATGGTGGAAAAGATAGGATGCAAAATTGAACTCAAGATCAAAAGATGGGGTTGGTATCCTAAGGGTGGAGGAGAGGTGATGGGTGCCATTCAGCCGACCAGAAGGTTTGTCGCCTTAGACTTACCGGAGAGGGGGAGGTTGCTCAGACTGAGTGGACTCTCCGTGGTTTCCAATCTTCCCCAATCCATTGCAGAGAGACAGAGAGATCAAGCTATAAGGATCTTAAAGGATAAGGGATTTCAGCCGGAGATCAAAATTTATCTGGCTCCCTCCATCGGTCAAGGAACTTTCTTCTTCTTAAAGGCAGAATTTGAAAATTCCTTAGCTGGCTTTGGTGCCCTGGGAGAGAGGGGCAAAAGGGCAGAAAAGGTGGCAGAAGAAGCCTGCAAGGATTTTCTCAAATTCGCCCAAACCCAGGCGGCAATTGACCCCCATCTGGCGGACCAGTTAATTCCTTATTTGGCTTTAGCTGATGATAAATCAACCTTCACCGTGTCAAAAATCACCCAGCATCTTCTGACCAACATCTGGGTGGTGAAGCAATTTTTGCCAACCCGGTTTTTGGTCCAAGGAGAAGAGGGGCAACCAGGAAGAATAACAATCATTCCTCCATGAAGAGGAAGTCTTACGTGTTACAGGATAAACATTCCGCAAAAGCGGACAACTTTTGACCCCAAACTCACAATTTTCATCATGTCCAAAAGTATCTTTTTTCTCTCGGATGCCCACCTGGGAGCGCAGGGGGAGCTGAAGGAGAAGTTAAAAGAGGAAAGGCTTAACTCTTTTCTTGAAAAGGTAAGACAGGAAGGGGAATATCTATATCTGGTGGGGGATATGTTCGAATTCTGGTTTGAATATAAAAGTGTCATCCCCAAAGATCATTTCACGGTTTTAACCAGGCTGAGGCAACTTGTGGACCGAGGGATAAAGGTCAACTACCTGGTGGGGAATCACGATTTCTGGCTGGGGGATTTTCTCCCTAAAAAGATTGGCATCCCCATCTTCAAACAGCCCTTGGATGTGGTTCACCAGGGGAAAAGGATTTTTATCAGCCACGGAGATGGTTTGGCGAAGAAGGATTTAGGATATAGATTTCTGAAAAAGATTCTGAGAAGTAAGTTAAATATTTTCCTTTATCGGCAAATTCCGCCTGACATCAGTTATCCTTTAGCCAAGTTGGTTGCCCGAGGAAGCAGGAATTGGGTTGGGAGGCGGGAAACGGATTATCTTCAGGATTATGAAAAATTTGCTAAAGATAAAATCAAGCAGGGTTTTGATGCGGTGATTTTAGCCCATACCCATGTCCCGACCTTATGTGATTTCGGTGAAGGAGTATACCTAAACTTAGGCGATTGGTTTGAGCATTTCACCTATGGACGATTGTGTCAGGAAAGGTTTCATCTGGAAACTTGGGGAAAAGGAAGTCACTTGTGACACCCGATTGATCGATGTTCGAGTGTTAACAAACAATTTCGATCTCCCTCGTCTTAAAATTATCTAATTTATATGCCATGCAGACTCTGCAAAGATATCTCTTCATCCTCAAAAGGTAATCCCTCTAATTCCATAGTGATGATTACCATATTTTCAGATTGTTTTTTTACACCCTGAGATTCTAAATTCTCAGATTATATTATGGGTCCATCAAAGAACCCAAAAGAAGGGATATATCCCCCCTAAGTATGATTAATTCAGCAGTCCCAAAATTAAATTGGCTCTCTTATGATATTTTTGTTGCTTTCTTAGGTTTTATAAGATATCTTGTTTATTAAGAAAGCAAAGGCATTATCAAATTGTGGGTGGTATATGAAGAAAAGTGTTTTAATCTCTGTGCTTTTACTCTTTTTTTTCGCAACTGGAGCGGTTTCTGCTTCAGATCCTCATGTCAATTTGGTCATCATCGATGGCCCCATCGGACCCGTCTCAGCTCGCATCATCGGGCAAGCAATTGCTTCTTCAGTGAAAGATAGCGCTGAAGCTCTGGTCATAGAGTTGAACACCCCGGGTGGACTGGATGAGTCCATGCGGATCATCACAAGAAAGGTGTTGAACTCAGAGGTGCCGATCGTGGTGTATATTTCCCCCGCGGGATCGCGGGCTGCTTCTGCCGGAGTGTTCATCACTTTAAGCGCCCACATCGCCGCCATGACTCCAGGAACCAACATCGGTGCGGCTCATCCGATTTCCATCGGAGCACAGATGGACTCCACCATGGCAGAGAAGGTGGTCAATGATGCCGCCGCCTACATAAGAAGTATCGCCAGCAAAAGGGGAAGAAACGAAAAATGGGCCGAGGAGGCGGTGCGGAAAAGCGTCTCCATCACGGAGAGGGAGGCTTTGAAGTTGAACGTCATCGATCTGGTAGCCAACGATCTCCGGGAGCTGCTCGATTCCTGCGATGGAAGAAAGGTAAGCCTTCCTTCCGGAGACAAGGTGCTTAAGACCAAAGGCATAGAAGTGGAGCGAATTCATATAAGCTTAAGGGATAGAATCTTAGAGGTGATCACCAATCCCACCATCGCCTATATTCTTCTCACCTTGGGGATGTGGGGACTTTTCTTCGAACTGTCCAATCCGGGAGCGATCTTCCCCGGAATTGTGGGGGTGATATGTTTGATCTTGGCGTTTTTTGCCCTGCAGAGCCTGCCCATCAATTATGCGGGATTGCTTTTGATGATTCTGGCTTTGATTTTGTTTATACTGGAGGTAAAAATTGTGAGTCATGGAGCACTGACCATTGGAGGAATAATATCTATGGTTTTAGGATCATTGCTTCTGTTCGAATCTCCCCTGCCATATATGCGGGTGTCGCTGGTGGTGATCGTAACCATCGTCGCCGCCACCGCCTTGTTTTTTATATTTGCTATGGGAATGGCTATTCGAGCTCAGAGACGGAAGGTGACCACCGGAGACACAGGCTTGGTGGGCGAAGTGGGGGTGGCCCGAACCCCGCTTAATCCAGAAGGTGATGTATTCATCCATGGCGAGATCTGGAAGGCTGAGGCGGATCAACATATAAGAAAAGGGGAGAAGGTAATAGTCAAAGGGGTGGAACATCTTACCTTAAAGGTGACCAAATACAACCCGAGGTGATAGGAAAAGGGTTGGCTGTCTTCTAACTTTATGAAAGGAGGATCTAATGGCTGGAGCAGGACTTTTAACCATCATAATCATCGGACTGTTTATCCTGGCTAATGCCATTCGCATATTGAGGGAGTATGAAAGAGGAGTGATATTCAGACTGGGCAGATTGATCGGAGCCAAAGGTCCGGGTTTGATTCTTCTTATCCCCATAGTTGATCGCATGGTGAGGGTGAGCTTGAGGGTGGTCACCATGGATGTGCCCGCTCAGGATGTTATCACCCGCGATAATGTGTCGGTTAAGGTGAACGCGGTGGTCTATTTTCGGGTGATGGATGCCAACAAAGCCATCGTGGCGGTGGAAGATTACTTATATGCCACCTCCATGATCTCCCAGACCACCTTAAGGAGCGTTCTGGGTCAGGTGGAGCTGGATGATCTTTTGACCAACCGGGAGAAGATCAACCGGCAACTTCAGCATATCATCGATGATCAGACCGAGCCTTGGGGGATAAAAGTATCGGTGGTGGAGGTGAAGAACGTCGATCTGCCAGAGGAGATGCGAAGAGCCATCGCCCGCCAGGCGGAGGCGGAAAGGGAGAGAAGAGCCAAGGTCATCCATGCGGAGGGAGAGTATCAGGCCGCAGAGAATTTAGCCTCGGCCGCAGAGGTGATCAGCAAGACCCCGGTGGGAATTCAGCTGAGGTTTTTGCAGACCCTGACCGAGGTGGCTACCGAAAGAAATTCCACCACCATCTTCCCTGTGCCCATAGACCTTTTCGCACCATTTCTGAAAAAGTTTGCCAAAGAGGAGGGAGAAGATAAAAAGAAAGGCGAATGAAAACATCTTCAATAAGGATGGTTTTTGATGGAGGTGAGGAGAGATGGGGAAAGGCTTTCTAATGAAGGTTATTTGTGCTGGAATAGTCATATTAATGACCCTTCGCTGGGGTTGTGTCAGGAAGAAGCCTACCTCACTAGAAGAGATCCCCATCTACCTGATAAAGGATTATTTTCCTTTAAATGATGGAGATGAGTGGATCTGGGAGAAAGAGGTTGATTCCATTCCAGAACCTTTTCTAGATGGGGATATTAACTTGGGCGAGCCATATTGGGATGCCAACAACAATGGCGTTTATGATTTTGGAGAAGAATATGAGGACTTGAACTCCAATGGAAAATACGATGGACCCAATGATCCATGGGCTCCTGGTGTCCCTTATATTGATCGCAATGACGATGGGAAATACGATCTTCCAAATGGAAGATGGGATGAAGGCGAGCTTTGGTTAGATTTGGACTCAAATGGTGCGTGGGACTGGCTTCAAGCTCGTGATACTATCCGACTAAGAGGCAGGGTCATCGAAGATGCATATATCTCAGATGAGGGTAGTGCGGTCTCTATTCTATACTTGACTTCAGTTGGGGGAGGTGGCGACTTTGTGATCCGCTATAACCAGAATGATTTCTCCAATGACAGCTTGGGCTTGAGATGGCACTCACACACTACAGGATGGATCTTTGACCCTGAAGACGACTTGAAGGATCATGGACCAATTACTATTGCCAAGGCAGGTATCCAGGTTGGGGATTCAGTGATTAACGCAGACACGTGTGATACTTTAGATATTTATGTTTGGATTTCTGTGTTCGAAGGAGTGGAGAATATAACAGTTCCTGCGGGGGACTTTCGAGATTGCTTGAAATTCAGATCAGTCGCTTCAGGATGGACAGGCAACATGGAAAGATATAATGGCACCAGCTATCAGTGGTATGCGAAAAATGTGGGGCTGGTGCAATCAGAAGGACCCCGGCAGGACGAGTATTGGCTTCTTAAAAGTGCCAAGATTAACGGCAAAAGTTACCCATAGTAATCGCAAGTCAAGCATGACGCAGTAATTGTCAACCGCCCCTGCCAATGGCGAGGGGTGGTTGACCTACCAATCTAAAAACCTCTCCCCCTCTCCGCAAATGCGGAGAGGGAGAAACAGGGGGTGAGGTGAAAACGGGAAGTATTTCCATGGATTATTTGATCTTTGGCAGTGCGGTAATAATTATCTTAATCCTCTTGCTTATCTTGATGCAGAAGCAAGTGTTAAGCTTACGGGAGCAGGTTCGCAGAAGTCTGGAAAATACGGATCAAATACTGGCTCAGCGATTAGAAATTACCAGCAAAGCGATAAGTGACGTCCAGACAAATTTAGCTCGACTGGAGGAGTCGAACAAAAGGATATATGAGGTGGGCAAGGATATCTCCAGTCTCCAGGAAATCCTCCAAGCTCCCAAGATCAGGGGAGGGATCGGCGAGTTCCTTTTGGGGGATCTTTTAGGTCAGATCCTGCCCTCAAAACATTTCAGCCAGCCTTATACTTTCAAAACTGGAGAGAGGGTGGATGCGGTTATTCATCTGGGCAAAGGATTGGTCCCGGTCGATTCGAAGTTCCCTCTGGAAAATTTCCAGAAGCTTTTGCAGGCAGATTCAGATAGGGACAGAAGAGTTTACCGGCGGCGGTTTGTCTCCGACGTGAAATCGCACATAGATTCTATTGCTAAAAAGTACATCCTTCCGGATGAGGGAACTTATCCATTTGCTTTAATGTATATCCCGGCTGAAAATGTATACTATGAGACCGTCATCAAACAGCAGGATACAGAGGATGGAAGAAGCATTGCCAATTATGCCATGCAGAAAAAGGTGATCCCGGTCTCCCCAAATACATTTTATCTTTATTTACAGACCATCATCTTAGGACTCAAGGGTCTGGAGATAGAGAAAAATGCAGAAAAGATCATCTCTGCTTTAGGAAGATTGAGAGTTGATTTTGACAGGTTCAGCCGCGATTTCGGGCTGATCCGGACACATCTGCGCAATGCCACCGTCTGTTACGAGTCTGCGGATAAAAAGCTAAAGAAATTTGAGGACAAATTTAAACAGATCGAATCTGCTCCCTCCGAGCTATCGCTTGAAGAAACTCACACCACAGAAGACCTACCAGACAAAAACTGCTCAAGAGAGTAGATGGAACCTTCTCGGTCTTAAGAAGTTTTGACGCTGAGTTTTTACCGCAACCGGAATCGTGAACCGGTGTTTCTGTTTAGATAGAAATTCCTTCCTTAACTTTCGAAAGATAAGTTTCATTTCCGATCCCATCCAATCCCATTTTTTAAGCCCGTCCTGCGGCGCATCGG
>JAOZNS010000015.1:0-8097 GCA_029933635.1 Candidatus Zixiibacteriota bacterium
AGAGATCTGGAAAAGATACTGAGTTCTGAGGCGACGATCTCCGGACCTTACGCCCAAACCCTTGTGTCGGACAATCAACTGAAATTGGTCCTGCGGATGTTTGCTGGATGGCCCCCTGAGCCAGAGCTTTTCCAAAAGTATCCCATAACTCATCTGGCTATGGAGGTCAGAGGGGGACAAAAGGATCAGGCTTTCAAAGATTACCCTGAGGTGATGAAGAACGCAAGGTTGGTGGCCATATATTATCTAAGAAACTTTCCCGTGGAAATTCTGAGGGTAGCAGAGTCGAGTGGAAATCCTCCGGCAAAAAACTACAAACTCTCTGATTTCGAGAGGGCAAAACTGCTTATGGACGAAGGACAAATCGACTCAGCTTTGGTTTTGCTTAACCTTTTCGTCTCTCAAAATCCCCAAAATCTAAGTGGTTATATCACCCTGGCAGACATTTACTTTAATCGTCAGAATTTCGAGAAGGCGGCTTTCTTTTTAAAAAAAGCCATAAGGTTTGATCCTACCAATTTTTCCACTCATGAGTTTCTGGGCACGATATATTTAAATTCGTATATTGAGAAAGGAGATGATGCTTTTAGGCTCTTGGCAATAGAGGAGTGGGAAAAGGCGTTGAAGCTATTTCCCCAAAACACAGATCTGTCCGATCAATTGAAAATCATAAGAGGATATTGAAGAGATGAAAAGAGCAAACCGAAACACGAAGGTCTCGGTGGTGGTTCCAGCTTATAACGAGGTGGAGAATATCCCCCCTTTGATGGAGGAGTTCTCCAGGATGTTCTCCCTCACCCGAATGAGTGGCGAGGTGATCCTGGTGGATGACGGTTCCACAGATGGCACCTTCCTTAAAGCTAAAGAATGTCAGGAGAAATATCCTTTTCTTCGGGTGGTGGCCCACAAAAGAAACTTAGGCTTGACCCAGGCTTTGATGACCGGATTTTCAAGGGCTCGTGGAAAAATCTTCGTCTTCTGGCCTGCAGATCTGCAATACCTTCCTCGAGACGTCCCCAAGCTTATCGAAAGAATTGACAATGGATATGACGTGGTGTGTGGATGGAAGCAGGGCTCCTACGGGATAAAGAGATTGGTTTCCTTTATTTACAACCTTCTTTCTCGGCTCATATTCAGGATCAAGGTTCACGACCTCAATTCAGTTAAAGCGTTCAGGCGGGAGGTGGCCGAGGAGGTGCCTTTGCGAAAGGACTGGCACAGATATATAGTGGTGATGGCCGCAGATAAGGGATATAAGGTCGGGGAGGTGAAGGTGAAGCTGTATCCCCGCAGGTTCGGTCAATCCAAGTTCGGGTTCTGGAGGATCCCCATAGGTTTTCTGGATCTGCTCTCGGTCAAATTCCAGCTCTCCTTCATGAAAAAGCCCTTGCTTTTTTTTGGTTTTCTGGGGCTTTTGTTGATCTTTCTGGGAATAGTAACCGGAGGGGTGGCGGTTTACCTGCGAATTGCAAAAAATGAGGGCTTAAGACCCCTTCTGTATCTGGTGATTCTTTTGGTCCTTTCGGGAATTTCGTTTTTTGCCTTGGGCTTTTTGGCAGAAGCCATAATCGGCGTGAAAGATGAACTGAGATCCCTGCTTCAAAATATCTCCACCAGAGATAGAACAAAAATGACGGGAGGCTCAAAATTCAATCGAACCAGATCGTTCCCCCAAAGAAAAGAAAGAACGGAGAACCAAAAATGAGAACAAATCTGACGGTCAAAGGAGCGTCTCCCTTTCGATTTTCAGAATTCGGCAAATCTCAGTAGACCAGATCCTGTGGGGAGGACATGGATGGAAAAGAAAGAACTCTCATTAAAAGTAAATCCCGGTTGAACATTCTGATCCTGACTCATAACTACATTCGCTTCCCGGGAGATCATGCGGGCAACTTCGTGCATATCTTAGCCAAAGGCTTGGTTCAAGGTGGACATAAGGTTTTCGTCTTAGCCCCACATCAAAGGGGTTTGAAAATTCAGGAGAAGGTGGATGACGTTAGGGTACACCGCTTCCGCTATGCTCCGGATGGAAAACAGAGGTTGGCTTACCGGGGCAACATGCACGAGCTGGTTGCCAGAAGCTGGGTAAACAAGCTTCTTTTTTCGTCCTTTCTTATCCGTTTCTTTGTTAAGGCTTTGAGCCTTTCTCTCCGAAAAAGGGTGGATTTGATTTCTGCTCAATGGTGGATTCCCGCAGGATTGATAGGATATTGGGTCTCGCTTCTGGTTCAAAGACCATTGTTTATCACCTCACATGGAACCGATATTCGTCTGCTGGAAAAGAAAGGTATCTCATCCCGGCTGGCCGGATTGGTTTTCCGTCGAGCTAAACGTGTCACCACCGTCTCCAGCTTTTTGAAAAAGAGATTGAGCCGGGCGGTCAAATTGCCCCCGGAGAGGATAAGGGTTATTCCCATGCCGGTGACTCCAGAGACGTTTAAACCCACCCCGCTTAAAGATGAGAAGGTCAAGCTGATTTTGTGCGTGTCTCGTTTCACCCCACAGAAAGGGCTGGATGTTTTCCTTAAGGCCTGTAAGATGCTTCAAGAGAAGGGAGTCAACTTTCGGGCCAAGATTGTGGGAGAGGGTCCTTTGAAGGATTTTCTTGCCCTCCAGATAAAGGAGCTGAATCTGCAAGAACATCTCTTTTTGCTGGACACAATCCCTCAGCACAAGTTGAATCTTTTGTATGCCGAAAGCAGTCTGGTCGTTCTTCCCTCGGTGGAGGAAGGATTTGGCTTGGTTCTGGTGGAAGCCCAGCTTTGCAAAAGACCGGTGGTGGGCACCCGCTCTGGAGGGATACCAGACATCATCCAGGACGGCGAAAGTGGAATATTGTTCCCTCCCGGAGATCATCTCGGTTTAGCCTCCGCCATGGAAAGGATCCTAACTGACCACCGATTGGCTTTTCGGCTGGCTGAGGGAGGGTACAAAAGTGCAATGGAAAAATTCGCCCCAGAGGCGGTTTTGCAAAAATATCTGGAAGTGCTAACATGAAGACTAAAAAAATTATCATAAGATCAGCCCAGGGAATCATAATCCTTTTGATATTCTATTTTCTGGTCAAAAGCTTGGTCTCCAACTGGAATCAGGTAAAAGATTTTAACTGGGAGTTTGATTATGGCCTTCTGATCCTCTCCTTTGTGCTTCAGATGGTGGCACTTTCCTGGTTGGTCAAAGTGTGGCAGGGAGTGCTTCGACATACCGGCTCCTCGGTTTCTTACCTGAAACTTTTCAAGGTATGGTTTTTTTCCAATCTTGGCCGGTACCTCCCCGGAAAGGTCTGGCAGTTTTTGGGAATGGTCTATATGTTGGAGAAACGAGGTGTTCCCAAGAAAAACACCTTCTCCACCGCAGTTTTAGCCCAGTCCTTCTCGGTCCTCTCCGGTCTTTTGATCGCCTTTATTTTTTTAGGTATAAATCTGTATTCTCAGTTTCTCCACCAAAATCCGGGGTTGCTAATCGTTGTAGCATTGTTCGTATTATTTGTCTTAATTGTGGTGTTTTACCCAAACCTGTTAGGGAAGATACTTAATTTGGGGTTGGGATTTTTAAAAAAGGAAAAAATTAGTCTTGATATTACAAGCTCGGATATTATCATGCACGTGCTGGCTTACTCTGTGTCTTGGCTTCTGTTTGGGCTTGCGTTTTTGATGTTTGTGAAGTCGATGTCTCAAGCATCCTTTGAGATGTATCCCAGCTTAACCGGAGCATTCGCCTTCTCGGTGAACATCGGTTTTTTAGCTCTTTTCGTTCCGGGAGGGATTGGAGTGAGGGAGGGGATTTTGGTCCTTTTGCTCTCATCTTTGTTTCCCGTTTTGTTCCCCCTTCCGGTGGCAACTCTGATCTCATTTCTTGCTCGATTATGGGTAACCTTAGCGGAGCTTTTATGTTTTTTTGTTGCCGTGCCCTTGAAGAAGTAGCTCGGGTTGCGACCGCGCCTTCACCGGGGGAGCTATCCGATACATCTGTAGTTGGACATTCACCAACTACGGGTCTCAACGAGAAAAAACAAGAGGCTTTGAGAATAAGGATCCCAGACGAGAATTTTCGACTTTTTCTTTTCTATTCGATTAGCAAATATCTGGAAGAAAATAAAAGACCCAAGAAATGGACCGCCAATCCTAAAGTTCTGGATGTGCTCTTGGGAAGATTAGAGGTTCCTGTTTTCAAAACCAGAGCCAGAGTTTATGATCTAGATCACAATCTTAAAATGATTAACCTGGTGATGAAGGAATTCAAATCCAAGTTTTCCGCAGGATCCTGTGGACGCAAACGATTCCCCAAGGGCAATTTTCACTTAAGCCAGATAGAAGAGGAAATTCAGGATACTGATAATTCCATAGATGCACTGGTTTTCAAATTGTATGATCTGAATAAAGATGAAGTGATCACTGTTCTGAATTCAATGGAGACACCAGAGCGTGTAAAGAAAGATATTTTGAAGAAATTTAAGGCGATGAGGTAAAGACCTCTCCCCCCGTCCACCTCTCCACATGTGTGGAGAGGGAAGATAGGGGGTGAGGTAAAAAAACGATCAAAAGACAGTGCTCTGTAACATAAATTTGTGCTCTATTGTTCGCTATTGTAGTTGCCTGATTTATCAGGCATAGTCTCAATAATGCTCAATAAATTGAGCAACTACAATATCATGAATTTATGTTACAGTCGAATAGTCAGTGTTATAGGGATTCCGTCAACGGCGGGATGGCTGTCCCCCTTGGAGGCGGGACAGGGACAAGCCCTGTCCCTGCAAAAAGCTTCTTTTCGCTGAAGATGAAAAAAGGGAAAATCAAAAAAGAGAAGAAAACACAAAGAAGTAAAAGCAAGCACTTTTCACCAAAGAAAGAAGAAAAGCTCTGGCGATACCTTCCCGTTGTGCTATTATTCTTTTTGACCATCATGCTTTTTTCCAGCTTCATCTTCTCCGGCCAGATGCTCTTCGGCACCGATACGGTTGAAGCCGGGGTGATGTTTCGCTCATTTTACGCCTCATTTGTGAAACATTATCATAGGATACCTCAGTGGAATCCCTACCTTTTCGGGGGCATGCCCTTTGTGGATGCCATGCACGGCGATACCTTCTATCCTCTGGCGGTCTTACAGTTCGTGTTGCCCCTCTATAAAGCCCTGGGATGGAAGCTGGTTTTAACCATCTTCTTGGCCGGGATATTCACCTATCTTTGCATGCGAGCCTTCAGATTCTCCCGCCTGGTTTCATTATTTTCCGGGATAGCTTACATGTTCTCCGCCACTTTAGTCTCCTGGGTCTACGGGGGACAGGATGGAAGAATGTATGTGACCAGCCTGCTTCCTCTGTTATTTTTCTTTTTGCAGAGAGCTTTGGATACCCGAAAGTGGATCTATTACATAGGACTGGGAGTTTCCATCGGCCTTTTGATCTTAGCCAACCATCCTCAATTGGCTTATTATGCCCTCTGGGCCCTGGGCTTGTATTTCATCTTCCGCTTGGCATCGGAGCTCTCTGCCAGCAAAAAAGAACCTGAATTTAGAAAAAGAGTAAAGCCATTGATCAAACCGGTAGCACTTTTTGTTCTGGCGGTGATCATCGGGCTGGCGCTCTCCTTGGTGCAGATACTCCCTCCTTATATCTATGTAAACAAGTATTCTCCCAGGGCGGAAGGGGGGCGGGGATACGAGTATGCGGTCTCCTGGTCCGCTCATCCGGAGGAGCTGGCATCCTTGACCGTGCCAGAGTTCTGCGGATATAACACCAAAGAGGAAAACACCTATTGGGGACGCAACCCATTTAAGCAGAATGCAGATTATGGGGGCATCATCCCCTTGACCTTTGCATTCTTGGCTATACTTTTTGTGAAAGATAAGAAGGTCTGGTTTTTTCTGGGGCTGGCCGCTTTGGCCCTAATCTACTCTCTGGGAGGACACACGCCCATCTACAGGCTTTTTTATCATCTGGTTCCTCAGGTGAAAAATTTCCGGGCGCCCAGTTTGATCCTTTTTCTTTGGACCTTCTCCGTGGTATTTCTGTCTGCACTCTTTCTCCAACGCCTGTTAAAGGGAATAAATGATTTCTCCGAGCAGAAAAAATTATTTAAGACCTTGTTAGCTCTGGTTGCCATATTTTTTGGGCTTTCCTTTCTCTTCTCAGCCGGGGGAAATCTGCTTTTGTCCATCTGGAAGGCTATCGTTTATCCGGGCATCGATTCTTACAGGGAAAGGATCATGAACCAGAACCTGCCCAACGTGACCAGGGGGTTGTGGATAAGCTTCTTTCTGGTGGGATTGACCTCAACGGCGATCTATCTTCTGGTGAAAGAGAGAATAGGTCGCACACTTTTCTTCGTCTGGATCGGAGCGCTTTTGATCTTCGATCTGTGGAGGGTGGATATGAAATTTATCAGAAATTTCGACTACCAGAGCTATTTTCATAAAGACCGGGCCATTGAATTTCTGCAAAAGGATAAGGAGAGGTTTCGGACGATCTGTCTGCCTGGCACCTATCAGGGACAAAATATCTTAGCCTTTTTTAACATCATGCAGGTTTTCGGTTACCACGGCAATCAACTTAAAGCTTATGATGAATTCACGGAAAGGAAATATTTAGAATCAGCCCGAAGCCCGGAGGAATATAGCCGAAGATATGCCCAATTTCTTTTTGGACCCAAACCCGATTTGCTGAATGTCAAATACCTTGTCACCAGAAAGCCCTTTGAGCACCCCAAATTCAAACAGGTATTTTATGGCGACGGAGTTTATATCTTCAAAAACCAGAACTATCTTCCTCGGGTCCGGATAGTCTTTCAATATGAGGTGATAAAAAATCGAGAGGAGGCATTAAAGAGAATCAGCGATCCGGATTTCGATTATCGAAACTTTATCATCCTGGAGGAAGAGCCGGAGGTGTTGCCCAGCCGGACGGATACCTTCAAAGCTCGAGGAGAAGCGTGGATTGAGAAGGACCAGATAAATGATATGGAGGTGAAAGCTTCACTCACCCAGCCGGGCTTTTTGATCTTAAGCGAGAACTATTATCCTTCCTGGAAAGCTTATGTGGATGGTAAGCCAACTAAGATCTATCGGGCAGATTATCTTTTTCAAGCGGTGTATCTGGATAAAGGAGAGCACAAGGTGAGGTTTGTCTTCGATTCGCTCCCTTACCGCATCGGAAAAACCTCCACCTTGTTGACATCCGTTCTCCTTTTGATTATGTTTGGTTTTTATTTATTTAGGAAGAGATGAAAACTTTAGTGATCATCCCTACATATAATGAGCGGGAAAACATAGAGAGAATCGTTCCACAGGTATTGGAGAAGCATCCGGACATTCATGTTCTGATCGTGGACGATAACTCGCCGGATGGGACCGGTAAGATTGCCGATCTTATGGCGAAAGGGAATGATCGCATCTTTGTGATTCATCGTCAAAATAAAAGGGGACTGGGGACCGCTTACATAACTGGCTTTAAGTTCGCTCTGGAAAAGGGCTACCATCTGATATTTGAGATGGATTGCGATTTCTCTCACGATCCCAAATATATCCCTCATTTTCTGGAGGCTATCAAAGATGCCGATTTGGTCCTGGGATCAAGATATATAAGCGGGGTGAACGTGATCAACTGGCCCATGTCCCGATTGCTTCTCTCCTATTATGCCAACGTCTACTCTCGCATCATCACCGGACTTCCGGTCAAGGACGCCACCGGGGGATTCAAATGTTTCCGTCGGGAGGTGCTTCAGGCTATCGATTTGGATAAGGTCAGATCCAATGGATACTCCTTTCAGATAGAGATGAGCTTTCGTGCCTGGAAGAAGGGATTCCGAATAAAGGAGATACCCATCGTATTTGAGGATCGGAAGGAGGGGCAGTCCAAAATGTCCAAAAAGATCGTGAGGGAAGCTGTTTGGATGGTCTGGAGATTGAGGCTGTGGAGCCTTTTGGGTAAATTGTGAGTTAAAGCTAAACCTCACCCCCCTGTCCCCCCTCTCCATCTCATGGAGAGGGGAACAAAGGGGGAGAGGTCCCAAGGGCAAGAGATAGATGAAAGTAACTTTTCATAGTCTTGACGGAATCAACCACCTCTCAACCGCGAACCCAAAGAACTATGGCATTCACCAA
>JAOZNS010000015.1:8107-22629 GCA_029933635.1 Candidatus Zixiibacteriota bacterium
CATCATAATCGTCAACTTTAATGTGAAAGATCTGTTAAGAGGATGTCTGGAATCAATTTTCAAATTTCAAAAAGATTTAAGCTTTGAGGTGTGGGTGATAGACAATAATTCAGAGGATCAGAGCAGCACCATGCTAAAACAAGATTTCCCGCAGGTCAAGCTATTGGAAAACAAAAAAAATTATGGCTTTTCCTTTGCCTGCAATCAAGGCATCAAAAAAAGCCGGGGTCGGTATATTTTGCTTTTGAACCCGGACACAGAGTTTACCTCTGGAGGAATCACAAAGATGATCGAGTTTATGCGGGCTCACCCCACGGTGGGGATTTGCGGTCCGAAGATGATAGATCCGCAGGGAAAGGTTCACTTCTCCTGCCGCACATTTCCCTCCTATCTGACCGCCATCTCCTCCGGTCAATCCATCTTAAACCGACTTTTCCCTCACAACCCACTCTCCAGGAAATACCTTCTGAAGGATCAGGATCACAGTCAGGAAAGTGAGGTGGATTGGGTCTCCGGTTCGTGTCTTTTGACCAAAAGGGATCTCTTTGAAAAGATCGGACCTCTGGATGAAATTTTTTTTATGTATGTGGAGGACGTGGATTTTTGTTATCGGGCTAAGAAGGCGGGCTTTATGGTTTATTATTTTCCTGAGGTGGTGATCGTTCATCATATCGGAGAAAGCACCCGAAAAAGAGAACTTAAGATGAAGGTGGAACATCACAGGAGCATGTATTATTTTTACCAAAAACATCACCACGTTAGCATCTTTCTAAAAGGGATCGTTTTCATTAGCATCTGGATTCGCTTGTTTTTCGTGATGGGGACTAAGTTTCTCTTTCCAAAGTGAGCAGAAGGATAACTTAAAAGAGAGCTTGAATCATGTTCGGCAAAAAAATAAATAAAAGAATACGATGTGAACACTGCGGAAGGATATTAGATGCCATTTGGTTTACGGCCCTAACCACAGAGGAATGGTCTTGGAATGGAGATGGTTATAACGAGTGCACCGCAAGGCATAGCCTTGTTACCGATCCTAAGCATTATGTCATATGTCCACATTGTGAGAAGGTGGTGGGGACCGGGGTTGACTTCGGTTTTTGAGCCGGTGATAACAAAACGGACCAATAGGGTGTATGAAATCGACGGAGAGACGGATTAAGGAATTTTTCACAGTTTTGAATGCTCCTGAGTTATTTGAGTCTACGGAAAAAAGATGAACGGACCTTATTTAGAGTTCGAAAAACCAATCTATGAGCTGGAAAAGAGGATAAACGACTTAAAGGAGCTGGCCAGCAGGGAGGGGGACGATTCTCTGGACAAACTGGAGCTTTCGCGGGAAATCGCCTCTTTGGAATTGAAGCTGGAGAAGCTCATTCAGGAGATCTACTCTAAACTTTCTCGCTGGCAGAGGGTGCAGTTGGCTCGTCATCCTCGACGTCCATGTGCCCTGGATTTCATCTCCCTGATGACCACCGATTTTATCGAACTTCATGGCGACCGAAATTTTGCAGATGATAAAGCCATAGTTGGGGGATTTGCCAAAATGGATGGGAAGCCGGTTCTGGTGGTGGGACAGCAGAAGGGAAAAGATACCAAACAGAAACTTTATCGAAACTTCGGCATGCCCCATCCGGAAGGATACAGGAAGGCACTCAGATTGATGCAGTTGGCTTCTCGATTCGGAAAGCCGGTGGTGATTCTGGTGGATACCCCGGGAGCGTTTCCGGGCATTGGAGCAGAGGAAAGGGGACAGGCTGAAGCTATAGCCAGAAATCTAAGGGAGATGACCCGCCTTAGGGTGCCAATCATCATTAACGTCATCGGCGAGGGTGCCAGTGGAGGAGCTTTAGGAATCGGAGTGGGGGATAGGGTCTTCATGCTGGAGAACGCTTGGTATTCGGTGATTTCTCCGGAAGGATGTGCTGCCATTCTGTGGAGGGATGCGGGCAAAGCTCCTGAGGCGGCGGAAGCCTTGAAGTTATCCGCACCAGACCTTATGAGATTGAAGGTAATTGACAAAATCATCCCCGAGCCCAGGGGAGGTGCTCATCGAGATCCTAAAGGGCTGACCCACATTCTAAAGAAGGAGATCCTCTCTGCGCTGAACGAACTGGAAAAGCTGAGCCCGGAGGAGTTGATCGAGAGAAGAATCAAAAAGTTCCGGGCAATAGGTGAATACCTAGAAAAAGGAAAGGAGTGAGGAACTATCCATGGTCGGCCCGATAGACGATGGTGACCACAGCCTTCAGCTTGCATCTTTCCCCATTAAAGAATGTGGCTACCAGGCTACCTTTTCTATCCGTAATCTTAACTTAACACTCTGGCACAAAGGAGGAGAAAGATGCTCGATCCAAAGCTTTTAGAGATTTTAGCCTGTCCCGCCTGCAAGGGCGATTTGATTTATGACGAGGAAAATCAAAAGCTCATATGTGAGAAATGCCGGCTGAAGTTTCCCATAAGGGATGATATTCCTATAATGCTGGTCGATCAGGCGGAAAGGTTTTAGGAGGAACAAAATGAATATAAAAATAAAGGAGGAACCCGAGGATGAAGCTCTCAAAATTTTGTGGAGAGGATTTGATATCCTTCGAGCTCAAAGCTCAGACCAAAGATGAGGTCATCAAGGAGCTGGTGGATTTAGCCTCAAATTCTAAGCTGGTCAAAGATAAGGATCAGCTTTTGCAGGATATCTTAGAAAGGGAGAAATTGGTCACAACCGGGGTGGGGTATGGGGTGGCTTTTCCTCACGCTAAGTCCAAAGCCATCCGGGGCATCATCATCGCCTTTGGCAGATCTAAAAAGGGAATAGATTTCGACTCCATGGACAAAAAGCCGGTCCATCTGTTCTTTTTGATCGCAGCCCCGGAGGATGCCATTGGGGCTCACCTGAATGTAATGGCTCGGCTCTCCTATCTTATGAAAAGCGAGAAAAATCGAGATAGATTGATGAAGATAAAAAGCCCAAAGGAGCTTTTGGAGGTGCTGGATTCTGTGGAGTAACTTCAAATTAACTTAAGTCCCCTGACGTGGCCCTGGAGAACAAATCCTTATGGATAAGCTCTCTTTTCTGCTTCAGACCAGAAAGAAAACTTTCATCCATTTGATGTTTTTTGTCTTTTTGTCCTTTCTGCTTTTGATCCTTCCTCAAAAGATCAAGTCAGATCTTTCTACCTTCATCTTCAGGTTTACCTATGGTCCGTTTTATGCATTGACCGATCACCTTAAAGAGTTGGAAGGGGTTCTGGAGGAGAACAGAAGGCTACACCAGAAGATAATGGAGCTTTCTTTAAGAAACTTCTGGCTAAATGAGGAGCATCTGGAAAATGAGAGGCTACGCCAGCTTCTGGGCTTTCGGTCACAGCTGGGATATGAGGTGATTCCTGCTCGAGTGGTGGCAAAGGAGCCAAATCGAAGATATTTTTCAGTGCTGATAAATAAGGGATCACAGGAGGGGATAAAAAGGAACATGCCGGTGGTTAATATGTACGGATTGGTGGGAAAGATCGTGAACGTCTCAGCTCACAGCTCAGTGGTCCAGCTTATGATCGATCCCAGATTCAGGGTCTCCGCCTTAGATCAGAGAAGCCGGGTGTTTGGAATCATAAAGCCTGAGTCCGATTTTGCCTTACGATTGGACAACGTTCCCATATCAGAGGATGTGCAGGTAAAGGACCCCATCATCTCCTCCGGGCTGGGTGGAATATTCCCGCCAGGAATAAAAATAGGAATGGTCACCGCTGTGGAAAGCGAAGAGACCTTCTCTGAAGAAGATCGCTCCTTTGGAATTTTCAAAATGATCCAGGTCCAGCCTTCGGTCGATTTCAGTAGTTTGGAGGAGCTTTTTATATTGAAAACGGCAAAGGAACAGCCATAGATCAGCTCAGGATGAGCCTTATCATCCTCTCTCTCCTGAGAAGATATTAACAAGAAGGGAAGTTACCTAAATGCTCTGGGCAACCACCGGATTTTCTAAGATTCTTTCTGGAGCAGGAATACTTTTCCTCCTGATATTATTCCAAAGTTTCCTCTCCGAGATGGTGAGCATAATGGGGATAAGGTTTGATTTGGCTATTATTATTTTGGTATATCTTTCCCTGACTCAAGGTCCCACCTATGGGGTGATCTTTGGTTTTTTGATCGGGCTTTTACTGGACGTTTTCACCCCGCAAACTCTGGGTTGGGGAGCTTTGGTCAAATGTTTGATCGGCTTTGCCGTGGGCAGCTTCAAAGATAAGCTATACTTAGAAAGCCTTTACTCCAAGGGAGGGGTAATATTCTTTGCCTTGATTTCCAACGATTTGCTTTATTACATCTTTACCCAGGGGGTAAATGGATCCACTTTTAGAACATGGACCAACTACACCCTGCCATCCGCATTTTATACCGCCCTGGTTGGGATGCTGATCTTTTTTGGATTAAGTCGGGTTCATCTGAAACGATCGAACGTTGAGAAGGTCTCTGCCTGAGCTGAGACGATCAGGACCTCCAGGCACTTTCTGTATACCATCAAGCTTTTTCCGATGGGCAAAACTGTGAGAGTGATTCATCCTCAGAGTAAAGGAGGCTTTTGGTCAATGGATGATCCAAAGAGGTGAGGGAAACCTTTAGATTTTGTCCCAAAAAACTTTTTCGAAAGTCAAGATTGAAGTGACAGAAAAGATCAAATCCATAAAAAATTCAACCAGACCATATCTCAGCCCCGCTCAATCCTTGCTGGCAAGATCCCTTCTCGGATTCATTTCCCGGGATCTGAGAGCAAAGAGCTTGATGGGCTTTTGGGGGATAATCATCCTTTTGCTTTTGGGGAGATTGTTTTTCCTGCAGGTGGTGAGGGGTGCACACTACAGCCGGATTTCTGAGGAGAACCGAATACAACCCTGGACCTTGCCCGCCCCCCGCGGCAAGATCATGGACCGAAATGGAAAGATCATCGCCCAGAATCGCCCCTCCTACTCCGTTTCCCTTATTCCCTATGAAGCATCCGAGGTTTTATCTGAAAGGAAATCCCTCCAGCGGAAAAGGGATCTTGCTCCCTTGGTGGAAAGGCTTGCCTCCTGCTTGAAGACGGAGGAGTCCTCCCTGAAGAAAAAGATCGAATCCAACTGGTCCAAAGGATATCAGCCCATCAGGCTCAAAAAGGACGTGGACTTTAACACAATCTGTATGATTGAGGAACAGAATGAGGATTTGCCAGGCGTAATTTATCAGGTGGAGCCTACTCGAAAATATCTGACCCCTGGTTGGGTGGGACATGTTGTGGGATACGTAAATGAGCTCACCAGAGAGGAACTTTTTTCAAAATCATCCGAAAGGAGCTTTCGTCTGGGAGGGGTCATAGGAAGAAAGGGTTTAGAGAAACAGTATGATGATCTTCTAAGAGGAAAAGATGGGGTAACCTTTCTGGAGGTTACCGCTCAGGGCAAGATTTTGGGAGCATTGGAGGAAAGAAAGCCGGACCTCCCACAAAGTGGTTCCGATCTGAAGCTGACCATCGATCTTGATCTACAGGCTGTGGCTGAGTCGGCTCTCACGAATTATAAAAGCGCAGCGGTGGTGGCTTTAGACCCCAGAAACGGTGAGATCTTAGCCCTGGTGAGCAAGCCGGGACTGGATGCCAATCTCTTTGTGGGAGCTATGTCTTTTGAGGAATGGAACAGCATCTTAGAAAACCCCCTTCATCCCCTTCTCACCCGTCCCATTCAAGCTACCTACCCCCCGGGCTCCATTTTAAAGCTTCTCACCGCAGCAATTGCCCTGGAGACAAAAATGATTAACAAAAATACCTATCTTTCTCCCTGTGGTGGTTCTTTCAGGTTTGGAAGGAAGACATTTCGATGCTGGAGACCCGAAGGACATGGACGATTGAACCTTATGGAGGCTATCATCCAATCCTGTGACATCTATTTTTATCAGCTGGGTCTCAAAATGGGTCTGGAGAGGTGGACCCGCTATGCCCGATTGTGTGGGTTAGGACTAAGGACGGGAGTGGATCTCCCGGACGAAGCAAAAGGTTTTGTTCCCGACCTCGACTATTATCAGAAAAAGCATGGAAAAGCTAATTGGGTGAAAAATCTGGTCATCAATCTGGCAATCGGACAGGGAGAGATTCTGGTGACTCCTCTTCAAATGGCGGTCTTTTTGGGTGGCCTATCCACGGATGGCACACTTTACAAGCCTTTTCTTGTAAAGGAGATAATCGACCCCGATGGAAAGGTTGTCCTCACTCAACCTCAGCGGTTGGGGTCTCTTCCTTTCTCCCCATCCACCCTGAAGGTCTTACAACAAGCCATGATCGGGGTGGTGAATGATCCCCATGGAACCGGGGTCTTAGCCCAAATCCCGGGCATCACTGTGGGGGGAAAAACCGGCACCGCCCAGAATCCACATGGCCAGGATCATGCCTGGTTTGTGGGATATGGACCGGCCTCTGATCCGCAAATGGTGGTGGCTGTGTTAATTGAAAATGCAGGGCATGGAGGCACATATGCCGCCCCGGTGGCGAAAAGGATAATGGAAAAATACCTACGAAAAGGTGAAGCCCAAATCACAGGAGACCAATCCTTAATCGGAACCCATTGATATGTTCAGTTTAAATTTCAGATTAACGGATCATGATCAGATTACGTTTTCGAGAAGTTGATCTATCCCTTTTGGGGGTGGCCCTGATCCTCTCCCTTATAGGGGTCATGTTGATTTTCAGCGCCAAGCACCATAGCGAGAACCCGGCGGAAAAAGCAATCTACATCAAGCAGATCATCTGGATCCTGTTAGGACTTTCCGCCTGTGGGCTCACCTTTCTTATACCTATAAGATTTTATGAGGTCTTTTCTTACGTATTCTACCTGGTGGCTATCATCACCTTGGTTTTGATCCTGATGATCGGATCGTCCAAGCTGGGCGCCACCCGATGGATTTCGGTAGGCGGCTTCAACATTCAGCCCTCCGAGTTTGCCAAGATCGCCACCGTTCTACCTTTAGCCAGATACTTGGCTTATTCCAAGCGTTCGATTTACAGCTTCAGATGGTTAGCCGGTGTAGCTGGAATGGTGCTTCTGCCCGCACTTTTGATTTTAAAACAACCCGACCTGGGCACCTCCCTGGTCTTCTTTGCCATCTTAATCTCCATGCTTTTTTGGGCCGGGGTTCCCCTGTTTTATCTTCTGCTGATAATCTCCCCGATCCTCAGCTTAATCTGCGCCTTTCACTGGCTTTCCTGGGCATTGTTTTTCCTGATTCTGGTTTTGCTGTTGGTTCGCCTGAGACCAACCTTCATCTTCTCGGTGGGCTTTCTTTTGCTCAATTTAGCCTTTGGAATGATCACCCCTTTGGTCTGGAACAAACTGCACGATTATCAGAAACAGCGAATCATCGTGTTTTTGGATCCCGGCCGTGATCCCCAGGGGGCCGGTTATCAGATCATCCAATCCAAGGTGGCGATCGGATCAGGAGGGGTTCTGGGGAAGGGTTATTTGGAGGGAACTCAGACCAAGCTGGCTTTTCTTCCCCATCAACATACCGATTTCGTCTTCTCCGTGTTAGGGGAGGAATTTGGACTTCTGGGTGGAGTCATTCTTTTGGCCCTGTTCACCTTTCTCATAATCAAGGGAATTCTGATTGCTCAAAAGACGAGAAATACTTTTGCCAGCAATGTGGCCATAGGACTATCCGCAATAATCGGTTTCCAAATGATGATAAATGTTGGGATGACCCTCGGAGTTATGCCGGTTACCGGACTCCCTTTGCCCTTTGTCAGCTATGGTGGCTCCTCCATGCTCCTTTCTTGGGTGATTTTAGGAATTCTTCTGGCAATCAATTCCAGGTGGTATGAGTATTAAGAACACAGAGGTGCAGGACTCATCCGGTCTAAAAAACATGATCGCGGGTGAAGCTTATAAAATCTTACCTGCTCCCCATCCTGGAGGAAGGGCAAAAGTAAGTTTGCCCATTTATCCTCTGGTAAACGTATTCTTTTGAGTTAATCAGCATCTTAAGGAAGTCAGATAAGAATGTATCCAATCTTGATTAAATTTGGACCTTTGGCCATCAGGACCTATGGGTTTCTTTTGGCTTTAGCTTTTATATCAGGCATCTGGATATCAGCCAGGAGGGCTAAAAAGCAAAAGATGAGCATTGGATGGCTTCCGGACCTATCACTGATAGTTTTAATCTCTGCCATTGTGGGATCAAGATTCTTTTATGTGATCTATCATCTGGAGGAGTTTGAGGGACATGTTCTGGATATGATCAACCCCATCCAGAGCACCGGCGAGATAGGCATCGGTGGGCTCTCCATGTTTGGCGGATTGGTTCTGGCTATCGTCTGTGGAATAACCTATATCCATTTAAAGAAGCTTCCCGTATGGAGGATCGCCGACATCATCGCTCCCTCCATCATGCTGGGCTTGGGGGTGGCTCGCATCGGCTGTTTTCTCAACGGGTGTTGTTTCGGGCAACCCAGCGACAGTTTTCTGGCAGTCATCTTTCCCCAGGAATCTCCAGCAGGCTTCATCTTTCCTGAAACCCCTCTCTTCCCCATCCAGTTGGTGGCATCCTTTTACGGATTTTTTATATTCGGAACGCTTTCAGCCTTAGAGAAGTTCAAACGTTTTGACGGCTTCACCTTCTGGTTGATGCTAATTTTCTACTCTGTGGCCCGGTTCACCATCGATTTCTTTAGATACTATGAGGAGAGCATGATCTTTGCCCGAATTGGAGCGGTGCGCTTTACGGTCAATCAAGCTCTGATCGTGGTGATTTTCATCTTCTCTGTCTTTATGTGGAACCACCTGCGAAAAAAATCAAAAAGAGGTTCCCCATAAAGACCTCTGGGTTTAAAAATAGCGGTGAACTCTCTTTTGTCACAATAGATGAGCCCGTTTAGGATCAAACGTTTTATTTCTGAGCTTACCTGTGATATCCTGGATTTTGTTTATCCCCAAAGCTGTGCTGTCTGTCAGAACTCATTAAAAAGGGAAGAAAACGATATCTGTGAGGAGTGCTGGAGTAACTTGACTTTGCTCCCCTTTTCTTTTTGTCCCTATTGTAAACTGTTTTTCGAAGATGATCAAGCTTTAAGAGAGCATGAATGTCCCTATTTGGCTTTTCCTCAGGATCGGAGGATTTTGGCGGTAAGGTCCTTGGGCTCCTTCGATGATTATTATCAAAGGCTTATTCATCGATTCAAGTATGACAAAAAGGTCCCTTTAGGAAAACGCCTGGCTCATCGTCTGGGGGAGGTGGTAGCGGGTGAGGAAAATTTTAGAAGATGTGATCTGGTGATTCCAGTTCCCTTGCATTCTGCCCGACGAAGGGAAAGGGGATTTAATCAGAGCCAGATTCTGGCGGAGGAAATCTCTCGGGCAATGGATCTCCCCTTAGACAAAGATGTGCTCAAAAGAAAAAAGAACACCAAGGATCAAACCTATTTGGATACCAAAGAGAGAGCTGAAAACGTTCGGAACGCATTCATGATCACTCAGGCGGAGAGGGTAAAGGACAAGAAGGTGATCTTAGTCGACGACGTGATCACCACCGGAGCCACCTTGAATGAGTGTGCCAGAATGCTTCAGATGGGAGGTGCAAAGGAAATTCTGGCTTCCACGCTCGCCGTGGTGGCGGACCGACCCAGCTGGAGTTGACAGAAAAGGTTACCCATTGGAGAGAAATCAAGCTCATCTTTCAATTCACCCAGGCGATCAGAATAGCCAAAAAGGTTGCCCAGTGCGATTTTTCTTCAGGATTCTGTGGACGTCTTTTGCTTTTGGGGTTCTCCTCACCTCTTCTTTAAATGCGGAATGGAGATGGCAGTTGTATCTGGGCAAAGCATCCACCAGTGATAGCGATTTAAGAATCGTTCAACCATCGCTTCAAAACAACCTTTTATTCCATAACATCGAATACAAAGATAAGTCCTTCCGGACCCCTTTGTATTATGGGTTGCGGACAACCTATTTTAAAAGACCTTGTTCTGATTTTGGCTTGGAGGTTGAATTCATCCATGCCAAGATATATTCCAATTCCCAGCAGATAGTTTTCGTTTCAGGGACAAAAGAAGGTGGGCGAATGGATTCCACCATGAGGCTGGGAGAATTGGTTCAGGGTTTTTCCATGACCCATGGACTAAATTTTCTGTTTTTTAATCTGGTGGGAAGGTTTAACTTTTCTGAAAAAGACGGCAATCTTTTGAACAAAATCAAGCTTTTCGTTCGACTGGGAATCGGACCTTCGATTCCTCACACCGAAAGCGTGATCCAAGGAATAAAGAAGGAGCAATATGAGCTTCATATCCCGGCATATCAAATAGCCGCAGGGCCAGAAATAAAAATATGGAGAAGTCTGAGATTGTTGATGGAATATAAGGGTACCTGGGTACGAGTAAAAGATGCCCAAATCGCCAACGGATATGCTGAGACAAAGCTGTGGACGAACCATTTGGTCCTGGGTGTAGGGACGAAGCTTTAATCCAAGTCCAACATCTTTGTGCCTGGCAGACGTATGATCGATTCAGAGATCCCCTTAACCTCCTTGTTGAAGAGATTTGACCATCCAACTGAAATCCCAAAATTGTTAACTCGGAAAGTTTCTGCTCTGAATCGTTCAATCTTTCTTTTTGGAAGGCTTGTAAGAGCACATGTCAAAAAATAGTTCAATAGGTGACGTTTTGTCCGGTGTGGATGGATAGGAATACCAGTCGCCATGTGCCACCATCCGGATCGTCTGCCATGGGAGGTCTGGAGAGATTTCCCTCAAAATCCGCCGGTGGATATTTAATTTTGATTTTTTAAAAAGATTATTCTTGCATTCTAGAAAAACCAACGTATAATTTTTAAAATTTATCTATTCTCCGAAGCATTTTCAACTGGAAAAAAGGAGAGAAAGCATGTCCAAAGTGTGTGAGATTTGTGGGAAAAGACCTTTATACGGGCATTCGATAAGTCACGCCCATAACCTCAGTAAGAGAAGATGGATTCCAAATCTTCAGAGGATAAAGGTGCTGAGAAAGGGTAAGCGGACCACCATCACCGTCTGTTCCAGCTGTTTGAAGGCAGGAAAGGTGGAAGCCTTAAGGTAGACCTTGCAACCAATTGTAGGTTTCTGAGTTCTCTCATGAGTTCTTTTTCTCAGGCTCTGCACCGGATGACAAAATCCTGAAGCGTTCAGATCAGATGAAACTAAATTTTATGTGACTTTCTCGATCAAGTCCTGCAACCTGAAGAAAACTTAGTCAGATAAAAGATCACTTTATTTATCTGGTTCGGTGGCAATCTTTCTGGCTTTTTCAAACTCTTCTATGAGGAGACCTTTGCTCAACCCGGGGTCAATTATATCCCAAGGGAAAGAGGAATCAAACCTCTTGGGCTTGAAGACGATGGCATCAGGATTCACCTTCGCTTTCTTCCATGCCTGCCGAAGGTTCAAACCCTCCCCTATTCGGTAAAACAGCCCCTCTCCCACCTTTCGATTGCCCAAGGAAAACATTCCTTGAAGGATTGCCTGACGGATGCTTTTTCTTTCAAAATGAATCCCGCTTAGGTCCTTAACTTCATCGTAGATTATTCTCAGTTTTCTTTTTAACTCCTCCTGCTGATTCATGGCACACCATTGAAAGGGAGTATGCGGTTTGGGGACAAAGGGGTTGACGGAAATGGTCAGCCTTCTTATCCTTCGATCTCCTTTCTTCAGCGCTTTGTGACCCTTTATAAAAATGTGGTGCACCTGGAGGATCAGATCAACAATTGCATGGAGGTCCTCCTCTTGCTCAAAGGGAAGCCCGATGATGAAATACAATTTTAAATTGGGCAGAAAAGCTTCCAAGGCCAGCCTTGCAGAGTTCAAAACGGCTTCCTGGTCAATCTTTTTGTTTATCACCCTCCACATCTTCTCCGTCCCCACCTCCGGGGCCAGGGTAAGCGTCCTCATCCCAGAATCAACCAGAATTTTCAAAAGCCCGAAGCTGATCATATCCACCCTCAAAGATGAGGTCCCGATCTCAAAGCCGCTTTGGTGAAGAGCCTGGCATATCTTTTCCAACTCTGGATGGTCCGAGATCAAAGACCCGATCAGCCCAATATGTCCTTTGTTCGGAGCATATCTTTCCGCCTGCGAAAGAACGATTTTCCTCGCATAGAACCTGCAAGGTTGATAAATATATCCCGCCGCACAAAATCGACATCTGCGCGCACATCCTCTTCCTACCTCGATTAAAAACGAATTTTTAAAATGGGCGTAAGGCGAGATTATGGGAGAAAAGGTCTCCACCCCTTTCAGATTTACACTTCTTTTCTGAATCACAGATGGAACGCCTCCCTTTACCTTTATCTTTTTAACAGTTCCATCGTCATGGTAGCTCACCTGATAGAACCGGGGGACATAAACCCCGTCTATCTGGGAAAGCTTTTGCAAAAGCTCTTCTTTTGGGGTCCTTTGTCGGAGAAGTTGCAGGTATTGCTGGATAAATTCTTCCACCAGACCCTCTGCCTCCCCGATAAACAGGCAGTCAAAAAAGGGGGCTAAGATTTCAGGATTTAAAGTTGGGGCAACTCCCCCTCCAATTATCAGAGGTGTGGTCCTCTTTCTCTGCGAGGAAAGAAGGGGGATCTTGGAAAGCTTCAAAAGTTGTAATACATTGGGATAGTCCAGCTCGAAGGGGACGGAGAACGCTATCAGCTCGAAATCTCTGATAGGGCGATCGGACTCCAAGGTTCTTGCTCCCCGGTAGGCTGGATACTCAAAAAGGAAGAATCTTTCACAAGCCACCTGATCCATCCGGTTGATCAGGCGATAAATGGTCTGAAAACCCAGATTGGACATTCCCACTTCGTAGGTGTTGGGAAATCCCAGCGCCACCCGGAGAATGCAGGATTTTTTGGTTATTCTCCCCTTCTCGGTCGAAAGCAATTCTTCCCTTTGTCTGACAAAATCATTCATTTCCTATGGACCCCGTGCATTTCTTCTCAAAGAGACGTCTGTGCTCATTTTATTGCATCGAAGAACTTTTGAATTTCCTGTAAATTAACGCCTTTCCTAAGTTTTTGTCAAACAAATTAAAGATATAACGACCGAGGTAGAGCCGCACCCTCATTCACAAAAAACAAATCTACACAGAGGTCTCTGAAAAAGTGTGGGAAATTGGTCGGGCATGGGTGCCCGACCTACGAAAATTAACATTTTTGCTACCGTAAGCGGGGCTTCCAGCCCTGCCAAACGACTTTTTCAGACGCAAAAGCCCTTTCGTCTCTGTTCCTACTCAAAATGGGTGGTAGCAGGAAAAACTCTCTGTGCTTTTTGTATGATAGTTAAGAGTAATAATGGTCTCTGGTGCCCAATAAGAAGATACCTCTTATCTAAGCAGATCGGCATTATCCAAGCAAAAATTCTTTCCCCTCCCATCTTTTCAAGTTAAGCTCCGTTTTTTCTTATCCGATAATATAAAAGAGTTAAACTCCCAAAAAGGTGGTCCGGAAAGGAGAGGAAAGGATGTCACCTTTGGACTCACGAAAAACATCTGAAGCTGAAAAATCTACCTGGAAGGGGAAAGAGTCCATAGAGCTGGACGATACCCTGGTGCAGATGGAGGCGGTCTTCGAGCAGGTGAGAAAGGCTCAACCCAGGTTGGAGACAGAAAGGGAAAGCTCCGATGCCTCAGAATCTCCCCAGGTGAGAAGGGATGATTTGGAGGCTTTGTTGGATATTAGCAAAGCCATCAACTCCACCTTGGTTTTGGATGACATCCTCCAAATGGTGATGCGTCGAGCGATAAAGCTTCTGCGGGCCGAGCGAGGATTTTTGATGCTTTTAGACGATGAAGGCAACCTGCAGTTTAAAACGGCACACAATATCTGTAAGGAGTCACTGTCCAAGGAGGATTTTCGCATCTCCATGTCCATTGCCACCAGCGTGGCTAAAACTGGTAAATCAATATACACCTCCGACGCCCAACACGATGAAAGGTATTCCAAGCAGAAAAGTATCCTGGAGTTGGACTTAAAATCGATCATGTGTGTTCCGCTGAAGAGCAAGGAGAAGATAATCGGGATTTTGTATCTGGATAACAGCTCCAAAAGCAACATCTTTTTGGAAAGTGATCTTTATCTTTTTGAGCTTTTTGCCGGGCAGGCCGCCATAGCCATAGAAAACGCCAAGCTTTATGAGAACCTTTTGGCAATGAAAATCTACAATGAAAACGTGGTGAATAAGACCCCGGTTGGAATTGTGGTGGTAGATAATAATCTCATGATAACCATAGCCAACAAAACCTCCCATGAGATTTTCAAAAAAGCCGGCTGGAAAGAAAAATCCAATCATCACACTTTAAAGAATCTTTCCCTTCTGGACTTAGTTCCTCTGGAGGATAAAACCAGGTGGAAGAGGATCTGCTATCAGGTTCTTTATACTGGCAAGCCCTTTGAGGAAGCCAGATCTTATCACAGATTTGGATCGGAGGAGATGGCTTTATCTTTGAAGGTGAGCCCCTTAAACAGCCATGACAACCGTATCCTGGGATTGATTTTGGTAATCGAGGG
>JAOZNS010000145.1 GCA_029933635.1 Candidatus Zixiibacteriota bacterium
CCTATGGGGATGTGAACGCTGATGGAATTGCCTATACCATAGCCGATGCTGTCTACTTTATGGAGTATCTGAAGGGTGTTGTCGATTCCTTGCCCAGGCCTGACTATCAGGGAACGGCCTCTGATGTGAACCTGGATGGTCATCAGTGGACGGTGGCTGATTTGATCTATCTGGTGAACATCGTCAATGGGACTGCGGAGAAGCCTGGAGGGGCCAAGGCTGGAGCCACGGCGGTGAATTTAGTGGTAAGGGATGGTGTGGTCTCGGTGGACAGGCCTGTGGCTGGGCTTTACCTGATAGTGAAGGGTGGAGGAGAGCCTGAGCTGAGGGCAACTGGTATGGAGATGGAGACAGGATTGGTTGGTGATGAGCGGCGGATTCTGATTATAGGAGCTGATTGGGAGAATGAGACTGCTGTTGTTTCAGGAGAGTTGGTGAGGATACCGGGTGAATTTGAGGTGAAAGAGGTTCAGGTATCCGATGCTGCTGGGGAGTTAATTGCGGCGAAGCTGGAGCTAATCCCCACCCGATTTGCCTTACATCAGAACTATCCCAACCCCTTCAATCCGACGACCAAGATCAGCTTTGATCTACCCCAGGATGTGGAGGTAAGTCTGACGATATACAACATCTCTGGGCAGAAGGTAGCTGAGCTGGTCAAGGGCCAGGTGAAGGCCGGGCATCACACGGTGAGTTGGGATGGTGCTGGAGTATCCTCAGGTGTTTACTTCTACCGGCTCAGTGCGGGCAGCTTCACCGCCACCCGGAAGATGGTCTTGATGAAGTAAGGAAGCTGATTGGAGGAAGGGGGGCTAGTCCTCCCCCTTCCTCCGGTTGACAATTCAACCTCCCTGAGCCGTCAGAACCCCGATTCTGACGGCAGAAGAGGGGAGTGGTGGCAGAATTGGGATTCTGCCACCTCGAGCAGCAACATCTCTGAGCCGTCAGAACTCCGATTCTGACGGCAAAGGGGGTGGTGGTTGACAATTCAACCTCCCTGAGCCGTCAGAACCCCTGATTCTGACGGCAGAAGAGGGGAGTGGTGGCAGAATTGGGATTCTGCCACCTCGGTAGCGGCTGAGGGTAAAAGGAGTATGTGGCAGAATAGGGATTCTGTCACATTAAGCTGTCAAAAACTATTAGGCCCAAAGGCGGTGACAATGTATGGATTCCTGGGCTTTTAGCCCAGGAGAGGTTCCCCGGCTATCTGTCCCGAACTGCAACTGGTCGGGAAAGTCGGATAGGAGATAGAAGGGTTAATGTGAAAGAAAACAGATTTATGAGGAGATGGGCTCATAAACGATAGTCTGAGTATCTGAAACAACCATGCTTCCGGATAGGGAAAGTAAAGCATATGAGGTGGAAAAGGGGCCCATCAGAAAGGGCCCTTTTTTGTTAAGAGAAGTGAAGTTATATATGTTATGGATAATTGTATATCTGACCCTCTTAGCTGGCTCGGGTGGGCTTTGGGGAGATCAATTAAGTTCTATTGATAGTTGCCCTGGAGGGGAAAGTAGGCTTGCGGTGGGGGATGTCCTCGATTTCAAGAGAGGTGCATTAGAAAGCCGAAAGGGGAATTATAGTTTTGGTGACAGCTTGAATTGTAAGGTTGTAGGTGGATGGTTTAGAGGCCCCAATTATGACGTATTTATTGCCGATACCTTAGCCTATATAGGTGATGGCCGATATCTGGATATCTTGAATGTGAAATCGACCTGTGCTCCAGTGTTAATTGGTAGAGCGTTGACTTCTTCAGTGGTAAGGGGGGTGTGTGTTTCTGGGGATTACGCTTATGTTGCAGATGAAGTAGCCGGACTCTGCATAATAGATGTCTCCGATCCCGGATTTCCTCAAATTGTGGGATATTCCCCTGGTTATTTTGCTACGAGGGTATGGGTGGTGGATACATTAGCTTACCTTGCAGATGGTGGCGCCGGAGTGAAAGTAATAGACATATCCAATCCGAGCTCTCCAGTGGAGATTGGCCGCTATGTTTCAAAGCCGGCATGGGATCTCTACCTTTTGGGCCACTATGCTTATGTTACAAGTTGGGATAGGGGACTTACGGTAATAGATGTCTCTAATCCAGCTTCTCCTCAGGAAGTTGGCCATTGTTTAACAGGTGGATATGCATATGGGGTTTTTATATCAAAGGGTTATGCCTATGTTGCTGACCAAACAAGGGGGGTTTGTGTGCTGGATATTTCAGACCCAGAAGATCCGGTGTTAATCGGCTCCCACAATTTGCTTACTGGTTCTGAGTTAACTATCTTTGTTTCAGGCAAATACGCCTATGTAGCTACCAGTAAGGGGGAGCTGGGGGTTATAGATCTGGTAGATCCAGGACACTTGGTGGGAAGCCTTAATACTCGAGGACGTGCATTCGGCCTCTATGTTTTGGGTAGTTACGTTTATCTTGCCGATGGGAACAAAGGGTTGCGGATAATAGATGTTTCTGATCCAACGTCTCTGACAGAGCTTGGCTGTTACGATACGCCTGGTTTTGCGCAAAGGGTTTATGTCTCCGACAATTTAGCATATGTCACCGATTATTATGATGGTGGGTTTCGAATAATAGATGTCTCTGATCCAGAGTCTGTAAAACAAGTAGGGTATTTTGATGCTGAAGATAATCTTTCTGCCTCAGGCATCTATGTTGCGGATTCCCTTGCCTATCTGGGGACAGAAGGATGGCTTAGGATAGTAAACATCAGTGATCCAGCACATCCAAAACAAGTTGGTTTTTGCCGGACCCAGCAAGAAATGTATGATTTGATAAAAAATGTATGGGTTGCGGGGGATTATGCTTATGTGGCCAATGGGTATGGGGGGTTTAAGGTAGTTAAGATCTCCGATCCAGAGCATCCTTTTGTGGTGGGGATGGCTGGTGTAGATCCATTCGATATTTATGTTGCCGGCAACTATGCCTATGTAGCAAATTATGGCTATACCTTTCACCACGATGGCCTCAAGGTTGTGGATGTTTCTAACCCTGAGGATATGGACTTACCCATAATCGGCTCCTTGGAGACTGGTTCATCAACGGCAAGCATATATGTTTTAGGTAATAGGGCCTTTCTCACGGATTATGATCGAGGGCTGGTTACAGTAGATATCAGCGATCCCCACCATCCGAAAGAACTCACCCGTCTTTCCTTAGAAGGTCGTGCGGAGGATGTCTATGTCCCAGATGGTAAATACGCCTATATTGCCGATGGATCTGCGGGTTTGCGGATAATTGATGTTTCCCGGCCGATGCTCCCCTCCTTTGAAGTAGGATACTACGAAACGGGAGGTTACGCCAGTGCTGTCTTTGTCTCGGAGAAACATATCTATATTGCCGATGGGTCTGCAGGGCTCTATATTCTGGAGTCGCCTTATTTAGGGGTGGAGGAGAAAATGGTGGAGGAGCATCCGGTTTCTTTCATACTCTCCCAGAACTATCCCAATCCGTTTAATGCGATTACAGTCATCAGCTATGCCGTTCCGAGCACAGGTCAGTTGTCAGCAGACGGCGGACGAGCCTGGGTAGTCGAGTTAAGGGTTCACAACATCACTGGTCAGTTGGTAAGAACTTTGGTTAATGAGAGTCAAGGACCTGGAGTTTATTCTGTTAGCTGGGATGGAAGGGATGCTCAAGGGCAAGATGTTGGCTCAGGGGTTTATTTTTATAGGTTAAAGGTTAAAGGTGATAGGTTAAAGGTATCAGAGATGAGGAAGATGATTCTGTTGCGATAGAGGTGAGCCTTTCCCATCGCACTTTAGTGCAGAAAGGGCGGACGGACATAAATGTCTGTCCCTACGAAACAAATACACAAATCATTGGCCTTGAAAAATTTATGCCAACTCATTTTCAGTTCATAAATAATTCGGGAAATTTACATTTAAGTTTATCAGTGTGGTTGGTGTGAAATATTTTGCACAGACTTGCTTGATAAGTGAAGGAAATTGCACATATTAGGTCTTCAATCTGATGTCTGAGGGTTTTACAGCAAGATGTTGTTACCTTGAGTGGTGGATAGTTCCCTATTGGGTCAGTTTTTCCCTGTGAATTTTAGCCTCTCTGGGTGGCACTAAATTTGCTTATTTAAGTGGTGAATTATTTGAAAATTTATTTCGGTGATTCTTTTTGGTGGTAACTTCTCCTCCTTAGGGTCTTGAGGCCCCCATATAGGGACCAAAACCCAGTAGAAAGAGGAGAAAATCTACCGCCTTAGGTGCAGGTTTGTAGGGACCTGTCCCAGGGGGAAGTAAAGTGGGGTAGAAGGGAAAGATTAAAGCTGAGTAGAAGGTGTGATAAAGATGAAAAGAATTGAGACGATAGCTTTCATTCTCTTAATTATTGGGGGGGTGTTTACCCCTCGGGTTTATCCTAAGTTTGAACCTAAATTAGGTAATGATATAGTCAGAGGAGACCCTCCATTTTTTACCTTTCCTCCACCTGCGGATAGCATCTGGGTGAGGGAGGGAGATACCCTCCAATTCGAGGTGCGGGCGGAGGACCCAGATGGGGGATGGATTGGCCTTATTGCCTATGGACTTCCTCCCCAATCCCATTTCGAGGATTTAGGAGGAGGGGAAGGGAAGTTCACCTATACACCGGATTTTTACCAAGCTTATGGGATCTACCATCCCTACTTTGTAGCAGTAGATATTGAAGGATATGCCGACACCGTGGACCTGACTATCTTCCTGTTAGATGTCAACCAACCTCCTTGGTTTTCCTCAATTTTACCAGATACTGTTACCCTCTACGAAGAAGAAAGTCTGTTGGATACGATCTCTGCCTCGGATCTTACGGATCCGGAGAGGGGACCGCTTAGAATCTTCATTACGGATACCCTCTCCTTACCAAAGGAATTTAATTTCCAGGCGTATCCTTATAAGAGTATGGGCATCATAAGTTTCTCCCCAGGATATGATTTCTCCTATCACCATCCGGAAGGGACATTTAAGGTTCAGTTTTATATTACTGATCGTCAGGGCCTCTCCTCTGATACTCAAATGGTGACTTTTCACGTAAGAAATCTTAACCGCTTTCCTTCCTTACAGATAGATCCAAATTTCTTAGATCTTGTGGCTGGGGATACTGCCTTAATTTCCCTATATGCATCTGATCCAGACAGCGATGATGTGCTCCAAGTAATGGCGGACCCTTCCCCGGAAGGGGCAAAGGTGGAGTTCAATTCCCAAACTGGAGAGGGGACTTTTACTTGGGTTACAACCATTGAAGATACTGGGCTGAACAAGATAACCTTTATTTGTGATGATGGCCAAGGGGGGGAGGATTCGGTGGTGGCAAATGTATTTGTAGAAAGCCCTTTCTCCTTTACCCTGAGAATACCTAATTTTAAGGGATGGCCGGGCCAAAGGGGTGTTCATCTGCCCATATATTTGGATAGCCGGGATTACATTGGCGGATTCAATATCCTCATCACCTATGATGTGACAGTGGCCGAGTTGGTTGAGGTTCAACCATATCCAGCCCTGGAATCATTTAGCTTCCATCTTAGTGGCGATGGAACCGATCAGCTTAAGATAGTGGGTCTCTGTGATCTTCCTAATTCAATTGATACCCCCCCCATCCCTCCAGGGAGGAACAGACCATTAGTTGATTTGATCGTTAATCTCAGTTCTTACTTCAATGACTTCTCCGTTCCGGTAAGGTTTATCACCGAAAAGTGTGGTGATAATGTTCTTACAGATAGTCTGGGCCTCTATATGTGGAGCACTGATCCGGAGTGTCCTCCCGATACAGTGCCCGGGAATCCTCATCCGAACCCTGCCCTGGACTTGGTGAATGGCTCCATCTACCTGCAGAAGGTGGATAAAGGTGATGTGAATTTGGATGGACTGCGTTACAACATCGCAGATGCGGTCTATTTCTGTGGATATCTATTGGGGGATGTAACCCTGATGGATCCCCCTCGACAGGGTGCCGCTTCAGACATTAATGGAGATGGACATTTCTGGTCCATTGCCGACCTCATTATGCTGGTGAATATAGTCAATGGAAACATTCCCCCACCTCCGAAGCCATTGCTTCCTCCGGGGGAAACAATGGTGAATTTGGTGGAGGAGAATGGTCTTATGGCGGTGCAGCCGGATTTGACCACATCCCTTGGTGGAGTCTACTTTGTCTTCCAGTACCAGGGCAGGATAGGGAGTCCTTTCTTGACCAAGAGGTCTCGGGGGATGAGGCTGGAGACCAGGGATGATGGGAGCAAATTACGGGTGGTTCTCTATAGCTTAGAGGGAGGAGAGATAGCTGGTGGAGATGGGCCGATCTTAATGATCCCTGTGGAAGGTGAGATCAGTTTGGAGAGAGCGGAGCTTGCTGATGAAGATGGCCGGCTCATCTATGGGAAAGTTAGTTCAGAATCGGTCAATCCAGGGGTCTTTGCTCTCAGTCAAAATTATCCTAATCCGTTTAATTCAACCACAGCTATCAGCTATCAGTTGTCAGTGGTCAGTCAGTCTCACATTACTCTAAGGGTTTACAACATTGCTGGGCAGTTGGTGAGGACTTTGGTAGATGAGGGACAGGGACCTGGGGTTTATTCTGTTAGCTGGGATGGGAGGGATGTCCAAGGGCACGAGGTTGGTTCAGGGGTATATTTTTACAGGTTAAAGGTAGAAGGTGATGGGTTAAAGGTATCAGAAACGAGGAGGATGATTCTGTTGCGGTAGAGGAGGGTCTTTTCTACTGCACTTTAATGCGGATTTGTAGCTTGTAGGGACAGGTCTTTAGACCTGTCCGAGAGCAGACTTCAGGTCTATTCTTACAGAG
>JAOZNS010000146.1 GCA_029933635.1 Candidatus Zixiibacteriota bacterium
AGGATTTGTAGCAGAAACCTCTCCCCTTTTGTTCCCCCTCTCCACACATGTGGAGAGGGGGATAGGGGGTGAGGTTAGAGTGTAGTTTTGCATTTTTAATTCGCTTTATGTTTGTTTTAGGAACCGCCGGACATATTGATCATGGAAAATCCAAGCTGGTGGAAGCCTTAACCGGGATTGATCCGGACAGGCTTCCGGAGGAGAAAGCAAGGGGCATGACTATCGATTTGGGATTTGCCTGGCTTTCCCTACCGGATGGATCGGAGGTGGGGATTGTGGACGTTCCGGGGCACGAAAGGTTCGTCAAAAACATGGTTGCAGGTGTGGGGGGGATCGATGCGGTGATATTTGTGGTAGCCGCAGATGACGGATGGATGCCTCAAAGCGAAGAACACCTCCAGATTCTGGATATGCTGAAGATACAAACCGGGATCGTGACCATCACAAAGATCGATCTGGTCGACCCGGAATGGTTAAGCTTGGTGGAGGAGGATATAAGGGGAAAGGTAAAGGGAACCATTCTGGAGGATGCTCCTGTGGTGAAGGTCTCGTCCACGAAAAAGATTGGAATAGATGAGGTGTATGACCAGATCGTTAAAATGATAGCTGGTTTGAAGCCCAGAAAGGATATCGGCAAGCCCAGAATGTATATCGATCGGGTCTTCACCATGGCGGGCAGAGGAACGGTGATCACCGGAACCCTGAGGGATGGGTATTTTCGATCGGGAGACGAGGTGGAGATTCTGCCCGAAAAGATTTGTTCCCGTATCAGGGAACTGCAGACTCATAAAAAAAGCCAGAAGGAAGTTGGACCTGGAACCAGAGTTGCCATGAACTTGGCTGGGGTGGAGAAGCGCCAGCTTAAAAGAGGAGATGTGGTCACCAGAGTAGGGCAGGAGGACACGGTTGAGAGCTTTATCGCAAGGGTGGTGATGGTGCCAACGCTAAAATTCCCGATAAAACACAATGCCACCCTGCTTCTAATATTGGGAACCACCGAGCTTTTGGCTAAGGTTAGGATTTTAGACAAAGATCGGATTCCTCCGAACGATCGGAGTTTTGTGCAGTTAATCTGTGAGGGAAAACTCCTTGCTCGCATAGGAGATCATTTTATTCTCAGACTGCCTTCTCCTCAGATTACAATAGGAGGTGGCCTGGTTTTGGATCTTTTCCCCAAGGTGCGGAAAAGGAAAGATAAGGAACTGATCTCCGATTTGAAAAAGAGGTTAGCTCTGAAACCTTCCGATTTGATTCTTTCTGAGTTAAGAAAAGAAGGATCGATGTTAAGAGAAGATATTTTAAGATCAAGCAACTTCAGTCGGGAGCAGATACGGTCTTGCTTGGATCAGCTGGAAAGGGAAGGAAAGATATTTTCCCTCGGCGATTTTGTGGCTGATGTTGAAAAATGGAGAAAAGCTTCTGAGCGGATCATTACCCAAATAGAAAGGATCCATCGGATGTTCCCTTACAAGATAGGTGCAAAGCTGGCAGAATTTTCCAGCCGACTAAAGATGAAAGAAAACTGGATTGAAAGGATAATCAACCACTTGATTGCGGAGAAAAGAGTTGTCCAAAAGGGAGCCTATCTGTGTCTTCCCACCCATCAACCGATGCTTTCTGACCAACAGAAGAAGTTGTCTGAGCAGATCCTGCAGAGATTTGCCAGAAGCCCACTTTCACCTCCCACCAAGGAGGAAATACAGAACTTAGGTGCTGAATATGAAGAGGTTTTAATGTTTTTGATTGAGCAAGGTCAACTGGTGGAACTTAAGGACGGGATACTTTTTAGAAAGGATGATTTTGAGAGGATAAAGGGCAGGGTGGTGGAATTCATTCGCCAGCATGGGGAGGCTACGGTGAGTCAACTGCGCGAACATCTCTCCACCACCCGAAAATATATGGTGCCCATTTTGGAAAAGTTAGATCAATCGGGAATCACTCAAAGAGAAGGAGACAAAAGGGTGCTCCCCAAGGCAGATAAATTCTAAGGGTTTTCGCCATTTCGGTTGAAGGAATTTTTTGTAAGAGAAAGAGGATTAAGAACTTATTTAATCGCACGTTTGAACCTCACCCCTCAGTTGAGTCAAATGACCTGTTTCCCCCTCCATCCATCTGGATGGAGAGGGGGACTAAGGGGGAGAGGTGAGAAGTGAAAGAGATTAAGTTGAGTTTGAGTGAGATATGAGAGATTTGATGCTTCTAAATGGAAAGATTTATACCATGGAGGCCCAGCTTTCCAAAGTTGAAGCTGTGGCGATAAGGGATTGCAAGATAGTTGCTCTGGGCAAAAATTCAGAGGTGGAGAATCTGGGAACAAGCAAATTCAGGGTCATAAATCTGGAAGGGAAGACGGTGATTCCGGGCTTGATTGACTGCCACACCCATTTTCTCTCGTTTGCCCACTCTTTGAAGAGGATCAAGCTGGAAGGGATCAGTTCCTTTAATGTAGTCCTATCGGTCATCAAATCGTTCGCAAGCAGGCTCAAACCTGGCGAATGGCTGGTGGGGGGAGGGTGGGACAAAAATATACTGGGAGATGAGTCCATCTTTACCAAAGAGGCTCTGGATGAGGTCTGCCCTCACGTTCCCACAGCCTTACAAAGTAAGGATCATCACCTTCTCTGGGTCAATTCGAAAGCCTTAGAGGTAGCAGGTATCGATAAGAGCACAGATGATCCCCCCGGCGGTAAAATAAAGCGAGATCGGATCTCAGGAGAGCCTTTTGGACTCTTGAAGGAGAACGCCTGTGGGCTGGTATGGGATAAGATCCCATCTCCATCCACCTCAACCTCTGAAGGTTTGCTTAAAAAAGCCTTGAAAATTGCTAACAGCTATGGCATAACAGGAATCCATGATCATGAAGATTCTGAGGCTTTCGGTCTTTTTGAGAAGCTTGCGGAAAATGAAGATTTGAGCCTGAGGGTCTGCTTCTGGATTCCGGACCAGAACTTAGAGTCTGCCATAACCCTGGGCCTAAGATCAGGTTTTGGCAATCAACATCTGAGATTCGGGGGCGTGAAGCTCTTTTCCGATGGCACCTTGGGCTCTCAGACCGCTTTGATGTTTGAGCCCTATGAAGGATCTGAAGAAAATTTTGGGATAGAGGTCAGCTCTCAGGAGGAGTTGACTCATCTGGTTACCAGAGCCAGTCGAGCGGGAATAAGCACAGCCATACACTCGATCGGCGATAAAGGAGTTCATCAGGCATTGAATGCAATTGAGGAGGCGCTGAGGTCAAGCGAAAAAGAAAATAGAATGCGACACCGTATCGAGCATGCTCAACTTCTTCATCCAGAAGATATCGAAAGATTTAGAAAGTTGGGTGTGATCGCCTCGGTTCAGCCCTTCCATGCTCCTTCGGACAAAGATGTTGCTGAAAAATACTGGGGTAAACGTTGTAGGCTATCGTATGCCTATAATACCCTGCTTAAAACTGGCGCCATATTGGTCTTCGGTTCGGATGTGCCCATAGAAACTCTGGATCCCTGGAAAGGAATTTTTTCTGCGGTCACCCGTCGTAGAATAGGGGAAAAAGAAGGCTGGCATCCGGAGGAGGCGGTGAACGTGACCGCGGCGGTCTCAGCCTATACTAAGTGGGCCAGTTATGCCTCATGTGAGGAAAATCTGAAAGGTTCGATCGAAGTGGGAAAGCTGGGTGATATGATAATTCTTTCTCAAGACATTTTCCAAATAGATCCTGAAGAAATCCCCAAAACCAAAGTGGAGTGCACAATTTTAGGAGGCAAAATCATATTTGAAACTTGAAAAAGAGGTCTTGGGTATCTTCACATCCCATAAAATCCTTCAAGAAAGTTACAGGATCTTCATCTTTCTTGGCTAACATCGCGGGGTGAGGCGCAGTAGTCTGCGTTTCCCTAAGTTGGGGTTATTCCTTGGTAATACATTCATTTTCGTAAAAACAGGACAGAACTTTCGCTTTGTACCAGAGAATCTAATCGCAAACTTTTGCGATAGCCCGGAGGTTCTTCATCCTCGATAATCAGCCTTATTGATATAAGTTCTTATGGTGCAATCAATTATACTAATTGAACCATTGGAATCATATTGGTGAAACTATGGCACATTTTTTGAATATAAATTTAAATGTTGGTTGCCCCTTCAGATTGTTTTTCTGTGTGAGCTTCGCCTGTTTTTGATCTGGCAGGCGAAGCTTATTTTTTCATCCATCCTCACGATTATTAACTTACTCCGATGGAGAAGACCACAAAATAAAAGACTTGCCTGAGATTCTGCTCGGTCTTATATTGGAAAGGAGAGGAAAGAGATCCATGAAAAAGATAGCAGTTTTAGGCTCAACCGGATCCATAGGCAGAAATGCTCTTCAGGTGTTGTCCTGTTTTCCAGAGCGATTTTCTGTGTTCGGACTCTCAACCAACACCAACATCAAGCTTCTGGAAGAGCAAATCAGGCAATTTAAGCCAAAGGTTGTGGCAATCGCTGATGAGGAGAGCTTTCAGAAGTTTCCCAGAAGCCATGATGCCGAGGTCCTCTTGGGCATGGATGGTTTAAAAAGATTGTGTTCCGATCCACAGGTGGATCTGGTGATAAATGCTCTGGTGGGTTCGGTGGGACTTATCCCCAGCCTGGAAGCATTGGGTGCGGGAAAGAATTTAGCTTTAGCCAACAAGGAATCGCTGGTGATGGCTGGAGAGCTTTTGATCCAAACGGCTAAAGATAAAGATGTGGAGATCCTCCCGATCGACAGCGAACATTCCGCCATCAAACAGTGCCTTTTGAGTGGAAAAAAGGGGGAGGTGAAAAGGATCATTTTGACCGCATCTGGAGGACCATTCCTGACAAAGAGCAAAAAAGATTTGAAAAAGATCACGGCAAAGGAGGCTTTGTCTCATCCCACCTGGGAGATGGGGAAAAAGATAACCATAGACTCTGCCACACTTATGAACAAAGGTTTGGAGGTTATCGAGGCTCACTGGCTTTTCGGAATTCCATCCGAACGAATAAAGGTGTTGATTCATCCACAGTCCATCGTTCATTCCATGGTGGAATTTGTTGATGGATCGGTGATCGCTCAGATGAGCCTCCCTGACATGAAGCTCCCCATCCAGTATGCTCTGTTTTTTCCTCAAAGGATCCTAAGCAACAACGCCTCATTAGACTTAACGAAGATCGGTCAACTAACTTTTTTGGAGCCGAACCACAAACAATTCCCCTGTCTGCATTTGGCTTATCAAGCGCTGGAATTAGGAGGAACCGCCCCCACCGTTTTGAACGCCGCGGATGAGGTGGCGGTGGAAGAATTTTTAGCCAATCGGATAGAATTTCCTGATATCCAAAGAATCGTGGAGGGCACCTTAAGGGAACATCAGGCAAAGCCTGCGGCCTGCTTGGACGATATCTTAAATGCAGATAAGTGGGCAAAAAGGAAGGCAAAAGAACTTTGTGCTGAAAGAAAGATAAAAGGATGACCACCCTGATCGCCACCATATTCGTTTTAGGGATACTGATATTCTTTCACGAGCTGGGACACTTCCTGATCGCCAAAAAATCAGGGATAAGGGTGGAGAGGTTCTCCTTAGGTTTTCCTCCAAAGTTGGTCGGGAAAAAAATTGGCGACACGGAGTATTGCATCTCCTGGTTCCCCTTGGGAGGTTATGTGAAGCTGGCAGGGGAGGAGCCGGATGAAGAAAAGCTTGAGGGAAAACCATGGGAATTTATGTCTAAGCCGGTGAGGATCCGTGCTCTGGTGATAACAGCAGGTCCGGCGATGAATCTGATCCTGGCGATCTTTATCTTCTGGGGAATCTTCTTTTTCAAGGGAAAACAGGAAATTCATGACCAGACCACCGAGGTGGGATTGGTCACTCCGGGAGGACCGGCAGAGAAGGCAGGAATAAAGCCAGGGGATAAGATCGTCTCAATCAATGGGATTGAGGTATCCACGTTTCGGGATATGGCTCAACTCATCTACCAGCAGGTGGAAAAGCCTATTGAGGTAAAATGGATCCGCAACGGCAAAGAATATACCGCTCAGATCACCACCTTCAGAGATCGAGTGCTTAATGAAAAAGGAGAAATGCAATCTGTGGGGAAGATCGGCATAGGTCCCTGCTACACCACCATAAAGGTGGGATTTTTAAAATCTTTTTTCTTAGCCGTTGATACTGCCATCTTTATACTGATAGAATCGATAAAATTCATAGTCGGGCTGATCACCGGAACCGCCTCCATAAAGCTTTTGGGAGGACCGCTTTTCATAGCTCAAACCGCAGGACAGACCGCCAAAACAGGTTTCGTCAACCTTCTTTCTTTCATGGCGCTTCTCTCCGTCAATTTAGCTTTGATAAACGTTTTGCCCATTCCTGTACTGGATGGAGGACACCTTTTATTCTTAAGCATAGAAAAGATCAAAGGTTCGCCCCTTAGTTTGAAACAGCGTGCTACCTTACAGCAAATCGGGCTTGCCTTTTTAATCCTCCTGATAATATTTGTCACTTATAACGATTTCCTCCGAGCGATAAAATAAACCCTCCTTTTGGTATATTGAGACAATTCATAAATTATCCTCCCGTTGCATCGGGACTCTGTAGCCCCGGTGCTTTACTATAACAGAAGTATCGGAATAACAATATCCCCACACAAAAGAGGAATGTTATACCATAGGTGTCCGAAGCTATTATGGTTATAGCACCACTGATCCTTATCATCTTTACGGCACCTATCCCAGCCCTTCTCAACCCGATCTGGTGATTTTAAGTCTGACCGCCACTGATTATAACCCCACCACCAAAAACTTTC
>JAOZNS010000147.1 GCA_029933635.1 Candidatus Zixiibacteriota bacterium
CCGTCACCTCCCCGAAACCTTCGGTGAAAGAAGCTTCTCCAATGACCTTAGCTTAGAAGATCTTCAGGATCTTTCCCCGAAACTGGGTGAAGGCGCCAGGGGAAGGAGCTAAACCTCGAATCTGGTTTTTGATCTGAACAGCTTCCCGGGACCAATCTATCTGACAATGTTCTGGTGTGATCTTGGGAGCGGGCGTGGCCAAAGCTTCATCCTGCCTAAAAGCTTTTGCCTCTCCCTTTTCGATCAGATCCACCGTCTGGAGCAAAACTTCAGCGCCCAGCTCGGCCATTCGATCATGCAGTTGCCCAAAGTTTTCCTCCGGATAGATTTCGATCTCCCTTTGCAGAATTATATCGCCGGTATCCACTTTCTTTTTGATGTAAAACGTGGTCAAACCCGTCTTGGTTTCCCCATTCATTATAGCCCAGTTGATTGGTGCGGCACCACGATATTTAGGCAAAAGCGAAGCATGAAGATTTATGGTCCCCAAAGGTGGCAGAGAAAAAATCACTTCTGGAAGAATACGAAAAGCCACCACCACAATCAAATCCGGACTTAATTCTTTAAGTGCATCGACAAAACTTTCATCCTCAAGTCTCTCCGGGGTGAGAACCTTTAGATCGTGTTCTAAGGCAAATATCTTCACCGGCGATGCTGAAAGCCTCCGCCCTCTTCCTTTAGGCTTATCAGGAATGGTCACCACCCCAACTACTGCATGCCGACTTTGAATCAATCTCTTCAGGCTGGGGATGGCAAAATCTGGTGTTCCCATGAAGACCAGTCGCATAATTTCATCTTGATTGTGATAATGAGGGTTATTTCGCAGAAAGTTTCCTTAATTTCTTAGATAGAAGCTTCCTTCTTATGGAGCTGAGATGGTCGATGAACAGAATTCCATTTAGGTGATCGATCTCATGAGCCAGCACTCTGCTTAGAAGACCTTTGCCCTCAACGATTATCTCTTTCTCATTTAAATCTATTCCTTTGACCACCAGCTTCAATGGACGGGTAACGTCGGCGTAGGTGCCTGGAATGGAAAGACAACCCTCCTCCTCCGTCTGATCTCCTTGAGAGTTCACAATCTCTGGATTGATGACGATTAAAGGAGACTCCTCCGCCTGGAAAAAGGAACGATCTATCACAAAAAGCCTTAAAGCCTCCCCCACCTGATTGGCCGCCAGCCCAATGCCCTGGGCATTTTTGAGTGTGCCCAGCATCTCTGAGGCTAACCTTCTTATCCTCTCGTCCACCTTGGTAATCTTTTTGGCCCGCTTGCGTAAAACGGAATCACCATATATTCTTATAGGCAAAACTGCCATGTGAACCTCTTTTTTGCAGCGGCGTGAAAATACATCTATGATCACAGCCGAGACGAAATAAACTACATCTTAAATATGTTCGGTTTTGTATATTAGTTGCTTTCGTTGAAGATAACTAAAAAACGTTGATATCTAAATCTACTCACTCTCTCCCACCCTGCCTGCAATGGAGCTTTTCAGAAATTCGATCTTCACGTTTTCTGCTACCTTCAAGACCACCTTATTCTCTTTATCATTCATGCCCACTATGGTTCCGAACATGCCGCTGTTGGTGACCACCTTATCTCCTTTGCGCAAGGTGGAAAGCATCATCTTGTGTTCCCTTTGCCTCTTCTGTTGTGGTCTGATCAAAAGGAAATAAAATATTACCACGATGGCAATCAGGGGCAAAAAGGCTGCGATCCCTCCGCCCTGTTGACCACCACCCTGTGTTCCAATAGCGTTAACCGGTTCTACCACTGTGCTCCCAACGATCAGCGGCAGAAAAAACAGAAATCCCAATAAGGCTTTTTTAACAAAAGCTTTAAATTTTTCAATTACGCTTTTGAACTTTATCATCTCCTCTCTCCAGCTTGATTGTTTCGGTTATTTGTTAACTTTTCTTCCTGATTGCTCTGATACTTTTTCAAAAAATCGTTTTTCCATTCAAAGAACTCATCTTTTAATATAGCATCTCTTGCCATTCTCATCAAGTCCATATAAAAATGAAGGCTATGGATGGTGGCCAACCTTAATGCGCTGACTTCTCCGGCGTTGAAAAGATGTCTCAGATATGCCCGGCTGTAGTTTTTGCAAGTGGAACATCCACATTGCGGATCGATCGGCGAAAAGTCAAAAGCATACTCGGCGTTTTTTATAATAAGTTTTCCGAATCTGGTGAACAAACTTGCGTTCCTGGCATTTCTGGTGGGCAGCACGCAGTCAAACATGTCGATTCCACAGAAGATCGCCTCCACCATATCCTCCGGAGTTCCCACTCCCATGAGATATCTGGGCTTTTCTTTCGGAATATAGGAAACACAAATATTTACCATCTCAAAGGTGGTAATCTTAGGTTCTCCCAAAGAAAGCCCACCTATGGCATATCCGGAAAAATCCATCTCCACCAGAGCTTCAGCCGATCTTTTTCTCAGCTCCGGATAGGTACTACCCTGAATGATACCAAACAACGTTTGCTTATGTTTGAAGCCTCTATCCTTCCACTCCTCATGTGCCTGTTTGCATCTTTTGGCCCAATTTAAGGTGAGCTTATTGGCTCTATCCGCTTGTTCCGGGGAGCACGGATATAGCACCGGTTCATCCAGCGTCATTATTATATCTCCACCCAGAGCATGTTGAATCTCAATAACCTTTTCTGGAGTGAACAGGTGATAAGAACCATCCAGATGTGATTGAAATCTGACGCCCTCCTCTGAGGTTTTGGTAAGCGAATTCAAGCTGAAGACCTGAAATCCCCCGCTATCGGTGAGGATGGGTCTGTCCCAACCCATGAACTTATGCAATCCCCCCGCCTTCTCTACCAACTGATGTCCCGGTCTCAGGTAAAGATGATAGGTGTTTCCCAGTATCAGCTCCGCCCCGATCTGTTTCAGATCTTCCGAGCAAAGCGTCTTAACCGATGCCTGAGTGCCCACCGGCATAAAAACGGGAGTATTTACCTCCCCATGTGGAGTCTTTATCACTCCCACTCTGGCTTTGGAGTTTTTATCCTTCTTTATTATCTTAAATTCAAAATCGCCCAATTTAAATGCTTTTTAGATTCGACTTTAAGTCATTCCACCAATTCGTTGTATATCAACATATTATAATCTGTATTTCCCTATTTATGTATTTAGTCCGATGAATTGAACGACTACGCTTTTCTTCAGTCACCTTAATTAATGAGGCAGTCGTTTGTCTGATAAATAGCAACAACCTCTCCCTTAGGCATGTCCATATTCGGCTAACATTTCAGAGACAGCTCGATACTGATGAGCCTTGGGGCAGTAACAGAAAAGGCTCATCTTATCTATATCCGGCTCACCTCTCTCGTTCAAGCATTCGGCGTCTACATGAGTTGCCATGATCTCTCCGATGAAAAGAGAATGAGAACCCAGATCCAAAATTTGTCTTACCACGCATTCTAAATTAACCGGACATTCCTCAATTAAAGGAACATTCACCTTTGCACTCTTTGCTGGGGTGAGTTTGGTCTGGGCGAATTTGTCCACATCCTTTCCTGAGACGGTTCCGCAAAAGTCGGTCGCCCTGAGCAGTCCTCCTCGGGGAACGTTGATCACAAATTCCTTTGACTCCTTTATGATACCAAAGGAGAATCGATTTTTCCTTATGGAGATTCCGACCATAGGTGGCTCCGAACAAACCACCCCCACCCAGGAAAGTGTTATGATGTTGGGCTTTTGCCCTTTCCTCTGACAGCTCACCAAAACCGCGGGAAGCGGAAACAACATGGTTTGCGGTTCTAACAGTTTCTTTGGCATATTTCCCATCCCCAATAAAGTGATTTTAAGAATGAAAACATTTCAGATCGAAACATCCTTATGTCTGATACTTTATATTCAACTTTGATCCCTTTGCCATAAGATAATTAATGAAAGCAGAACAAGAGACCAACATAAATTTTGCATCTTCAAAATCCAAATTGGACTCATCTATCAAAGCATGGCGTATCCCTTGTGCATCACTCGTGTATCCATACAGATTACTAAACGCTTTTTTTAAGGCAGGATGTAATCTTGTTTTCTCTTGTATTGCTTTCAAAGCTTGCTCTAATTTCGCCTTTGGGTTACCAGATATTTGCTTGCAAACTGCTTCGACCGCACTTATGGACTCCTTAATGGAATTTCTGTAATCAGGTGATCTTCTATCGGTAAGGAGATCAAAGGCTGTTTTCAGATGAATATAAACTGCGTTTGGAGCCTTTTCCAATGCTTCTTCAATTTCCGCGATCTCTCTTTCCGATGTTATCTGAGTGATTCTCCCCCCGACGAAACGATATGCGGAAACTTCACGCTCCAAAACGGAATTACACAAAGTCATGAATCTCTGGTTAGCATATTTGTCTGGATAATTGTTCGCAACAAACTCAATGAAATCATAGACTTCATTCCATGGACAACGGAAGAAATAATCTCTTAATTGGTTGCGAATAGTCAGCCACTTATCGCCCATCTCATCAACGGGTTTCTTAAAATAGTTTATTTGCAAAGACCATACCAACTTTTCCATCTCTCGATTGCTAGAAAGATCCCAACGATAATAACCTTCCATATCGAGTTGGGGCTTCACGCGGTCCCAATAAGAAGCAATTAAAACATTCCACAGTCCATTTCTCAAGTCCTCATCCATAGAATCAACTTGCATTACGCTTTTGACCGGCTTTAGTCCTTTTCTTTGAGAAAAAGATTCCATCCGATTACACATCTATCTTGGCATTTCCTCACAATCTAATAGGAAACATATCCTACTAATAGCAAATATGTTTTCAGAAAGCAAGTATGAAATATCTCTGTAAGCTAACTTTTGGGTTCCACATATAAACAAACAGTTCTTCAAATAAGAAGAGCCGACCTACTTCTTTCTTCTTTACAAATCTGAGTCGTAGGAACCGTCTCATTTGAGTCAACTGACCTTGTGGCTGTCCGCATTTGAATTAGGACAGGGACAAGCCCTGTCCCTACATAAGCGAAAAAAAACCGACCTGTAAAATTCTACAAAAAAGCAAGCGGCTCCTCAACAAGAAAAGCCGCTTTTTTTCTCCCTTCTCAGTAAATTTAACAACCCAAATCTTATTCAGATTGCTCTTTGGCTTCCTCGTATCGTCCGCCCAGATGCTTGGCTAAGAACTTTTCTGCGGCGGCATAAAATTTCAGACGGTTCTCTGGCTTGGCAAAACCGTGTCCCTCATCCTCAAAAAGAAGGTATTGGTAATCGATTCCCTTCTTTTTAAGCGCCTCCACTATCTGTTCGGATTCTGCTCTGGGCACCCGGGGATCGTTAGCTCCCTGAGCAATTAACATGGGTATCTTTATCTGATCGACCTTAAACAGAGGTGAACGAGACTTTAAAAATTCCTCCTCGGTCTCCGGGTTGCCAATTCGTTTATACAGAAGTGATCTTAACGGTGCCCAATAAGGCGGGATAGAATTTATCCAGCTGATAAGATTGCTGGGACCCACCACGTCTACCGCACAACAGAAAAGATCAGGCGTAAATGTTGCTCCAACCAGGGCGGCATAACCACCATAAGAACCGCCATATATGGCAATCTTTTCGGGATCGGCGATACCTTTATCGATAGCCCAGTTAACCGCATCCACCAGATCCTGATGCATCTTGCCACCCCACTCTTTGTCTCCCGCATTTACAAAATCTTTTCCATATCCGGTCGACCCCCGGAAATTCACCTGCAGACAAACGTAGCCCCGATTGGCCAGCCACTGTGTTTCTGGATCATACCCCCAACTATCACGATAGTAGGGACCTCCATGCACATTTAACACCATGGGCAGATTGCTTCTGCCTTTTCCCGGAGGATAGGTGATGTATCCATGAATGGTCAGTCCATCGCTTGCCTTGAAGGATATGGGCTCCATGGGGGCTAAGGTGTATTGGTTTAAGACCGGTCGGTGATCGAAAAGAAATTTTCCCTTTTTGGTCTCCCGATCGTAGGCATAATATGATATAGGTCCGTTATCCTTCTCGAACTTGATCAACCAAGTTTTATCGTCATCATCCCGGTTGGCTATTGAGAAGTCGCCATGATCAAGTTTTTTTATCGCCTCGAAATCATCCCTTATGGACTCATCCAGCACCTTCCACTCCTTTCGAGCTTTGGTGAAGCTGACCGCTTGCACCTCGTATCTATCCGGATGAATCAACACGTCGCTTACATCATATTGAGGATCTTCGGCGATCACTTCAAAATTTTTGGTCCCAATGTCCATCTTGATCAGCCGTCCGGCATTCACGTTACGAGAATCGAGCAGATAAAGGGAGTCACCGTTTTTGGTAAAGGAGAGCGGACCGCTGGTTAAGGTGTTCTCCGAATCCCAGGTGAGGAACCTATCCCAGTTGGCTTCCTCACTTTCCCTCAACAGCAAATCGAACCCTCCATCAGGTCTGGATGCCAAAGCCCCCCGCACCTTGAAATCTGGATCAGTCAGCCAGCCAACGATATTGCCGGAATTTCTGGCGACAAGCTTCAGCTCACCGGTGGTTAAGTCAAGATGATATACATCGTGAACCTGAGGATTTTCTTTATTCATTGCGATCAAAAGCTCATTGGGGAAATGTTTATTGCGATCAACTATCCGAGTCTGCACATTTTCAAATGGGGTATAATCTTTGATCTGTTCTGTCTGAAGATTTACGCCATACAGACGCCAATTCTCGTTCCCGCCAATGTCCTGAAGATACAGGATGTGTTTGGAATCAGCCGCCCAGAAATAATGGC
>JAOZNS010000016.1 GCA_029933635.1 Candidatus Zixiibacteriota bacterium
CATTAGCGGATAGTGAGTTAGTGACTGTAACGGTCAACGATGTCAACCGAGCTCCCATCTTGACTGATCAACCGGATACGGCCGTTACCGAAGGACAGTTCTTAACCTTTACCCTGCAAGCTACTGACCCAGATACGGATAACATTACCTACTCCTCACCGGACCTCCCGACGGGGGCTACCCTTGATTCCCTTACCGGCGTATTTAGTTGGACGCCAAGTTATATCCAAGCAGGGGTGTATGTGGTTACCTTTATAGCCACCGATGATGGCAGTCCGGCCCTGGCCGATACCCAGACCACTCAGATAACGGTGAATGAGGCGGGAAATCAATCCCCTGATCTTGCCGATCAGGCGGACACAAGTATAGTTGAAGGACAGTACCTTACCTTTACCCTTCGGGCCACTGATCCAGATTTGAACAACATCACCTATTCATCCCCGAACCTCCCCACAGGGGCAAGCCTTGACTCAAGCGGGGGTGTATTTCAGTGGACTCCTGGTTACGACCAGGCTGGAACCTATGTGGTTACCTTCATTGCCACCGATGACGGCAGTCCGGCACTGGCGGATACCGAATCAACCCAGATAACGGTAATGGAGTCAGAGGCAAACCATCCCCCTGTCTTTGTCTCTCCACCGGATACTGAGACCGTTTCAGAAGGGGATACTTTGACCTTCTCCATCACCGCCACTGATCCGGATGGAGACTCGGTCATCCTTACCTCTGGTCCACTTCCCGAGCATTCCTCCTTTACCGATCAAGGTGGTGGGGTTGGTGAGTTCACCTTTACTCCGGACTATTATCAGGCTGGGGTTGATACAGTCACTTTCTATGCCACAGATGATGGAACCCCGCCGATGTCAGCAAGTCATCAGGTGATAATCATAGTCCTCGATGTGAACAAAGCCCCGACGATTCTACCTATAGATGACCAGACCGTTCCAGAGGGTCAGACCCTCACCTTTACCGTGATAGCTACGGACTCAACGTCCCCGACCGGTTCTCAAGGCCTGGTCCTTACGGCCAATGGGGTTCCCCTTAATGCCACCTTCGTCGATAGTGGTAATGGACGCGGGGGCTTTAGCTTCACTCCGGACTATGGCCAGGCAGGTGAGGTGGACACGGTGAGATTTGTCTGTATGGATGATGGCACCCCTCCCCTCTCCGATTATGAGGAGGTGGTGATCACCGTCACCGAGACCAACCGTCCTCCCTACTTCGTCAGTTGTCCCGATTGGTGGGTGATGTGGGAGGGGGATACGTTGAGCTTCACTGTAGTTGCCGCCGACTCTGATGGGGATTCCCTGGTCTTGACCGCTATTGATCAGGAGAATCCAGGGAATCAATTACCTCCTAATTCCTCCTTTACAGACAATGGCGATGGGACTGGGGATTTCGTCTTCATTCCAGATTTTACCCAATCGGCAATTTACTCCATCGCCTTTAAGGTCAGCGATGGTTACTCGGTGGTGAAGAAGACTGTGCCCATTCAGGTAAAGGAGGCAGGCAACCACAACCCTGTTTTGGATCCTATCTTTGCTCCGGCGGTGATGGAGGGGGAGACCCTTGCCCTTCGGATTACCGGTTCTGATCCAGACGCAGATCCAGTCACCCTATTCGTGGCCGATACGCTACCCCTTAATGCGACCTTCACTGACTCCGGCAATGGCATAGGTGGTTTTATCTTCACCCCGGATTTTACCCAATCCGGCTCATACCCCCTGACCTTTGTCATTGAGGATACCGCCCAGACCGCGGATAGCCAGTTGGTGACCATCCTGGTGACCGAGGCAGGGAATCAGCCTCCAGTTCTTGACTCCATTGGGCCACAGAGCGTAGTCGAAGGGGAAACCCTCTCCTTTACTGTTACGGCCACAGATCCAGAGTATGGCCTCATCTCCCTCTTTGCAGATAGCCTCCCCCAGAATGCCAACTTTGTGGACAATGGTGACGGCACCGGGGACTTCTCCTTTACCCCTGATTTCACCCAATCCGGCCAATACTCAGTCATCTTTAGGGCTGTGGATGATTCCGCTGCCGCGGACAGCGAAGTGGTGCAGATTACTGTGGCGGAATCTGGTAACCACTCCCCTGTTTTAGGGCACATCGATAACTGGGCCATATATGAGGCGGAGACTTTAAACGTGAGCATCACCGCCACAGATGTGGATGGGGATTCTATAATCCTCTCGGCGGCAGACCAGCCGCTGAACTCCACCTTTACGGACAACGGCGATGGGACTGGTGACTTCCTGTTTATACCCGACTATGATCAAGCGGGCACCTATTATATAACCTTCATCGCCAGTGATGGTGATTTAGCAGATAGTTCGGTGATGAGGGTGACAGTGGTCAATGTGAACCGGGCACCAGCAATAGACTCCATTGGACCGCAAACGGTAGCCGAAGGGGATAGTTTGGGAGTTTTGGTTACCTCCTCTGATCCAGATAACGATCCCCTTACCCTTTCCGCAGAGGATCTGCCGGTAAATGCTACTTTTCAAGACAATGGTGATGGGACCGGGATGTTCGTGTTTAAGCCGGACTATATGCAAGCGGGGATTGATACGGTAACCTTCATCTGCACTGATAACAGCAGTCCAGTTCTGGCCGATACCGAGGTGGTAGTGATTACGGTTACCGATGTGAACCAGCCTCCATCGTTTGTTCCTGTGCCCCCCCAAACAGTTGTGGTAGGGGATACCCTCCACTTTTCCGTTGTGGCCACGGATTCCACGGACCCATTTGGGCCTAACCTTACCTTAACCCTCTTAGATTACCTGAGTCATTCGGTCTTTGTGGACAGCGGAGGGGGAATAGGGGGATATGAACTTATCCCAGATTCCACCCAGGTAGGGACGGATACGGTCAGGTTCGTCTGCACAGATGGGGGCAGTCCACCCTTAGCGGATACAATGGAGGTGGAGATCGAGATTAAGGGCTCCAAGCTCGGTAATCGGGATGGAAAGGGGGTCCGGATTCCCAAGGTCTTTGCCCTCCACCAGAACTACCCCAACCCCTTTAATCCATATACGAGAGTAGACTACGATCTACCTAAGGATTGCTGGGTAAGGTTGACCGTTTATGATATATTGGGACGGAGGGTGATCACCTTGGTTGACCAATTTCAGAGGGCTGGCTATAAACGGGTAGTTTGGGGAGGGGAGGGCTCTGATGGCCGCGGGCTCTCCTCCGGAATATACTTCCTCCGCATAGAGGCTGGGGACTTCATTGCAGTGAGAAAGATGGTCTTGGTGAGGTGATATTTAACTTGACATAGCAGTTCATAGTGGCGTATGTTTATGCAATCCAGATTCCGGAAAAGCTGTAACCACTTTTGAAATTTATGGACTACAATTCCCCTTGAAATCCAGATGTCTTTATATTTCAATAAGTTACAAGTTTACCTTCCGGAATGTGGGATATAAAGGATCTTTGCATGGGGGTGATGAATATGCGAAAGTTTAAGGGCATAGTTATCATGGGGGGAGCGATTCTCTTAGCTCCCCTCTTGCTCCCTATCGCCAAGGGGGAGCGAATAGTGAAAACCCTTCCTGCTCCGGGACCATCAGGGGGATGGTATGCCTATGGCCTTACCTGGGATGGCCACAACCTATGGGTGGGGGATGACCGCTATGGGGATCTTTATAAAGTTGACCCGGTTGATGGCACAGCTATAGATACCATCCCGGGGGCCCCGGAGTCCAACCATGGCTTGGCCTGGGATGGAGAGTATCTCTGGGTCTCTGGAGATTATCATACCGATTACATCTATCAGATCGATACCGTGGGGACGAAGGTTGACTCCATCCTAAATGTTGCTGGCGACTACTCAGGTGGCCTCGCCTGGCAAGGGGACAGATACCTCTGGGTCTCCAGATATTATCCTAATACCCAGCCTAATCTCTTCAAGGTAGATGTAACAACTGGAATAGCAGTGGATACCATTCCCTCCCAGGGGCTTCAGCCCCAGGGGTTGGCCTGGGATGGGGAGCACCTGTGGAATGTTCAGGACGACAACGACGACGACCCGGAGAAAGTATGGAAGTTGGATCCGGTCACCGGGGATACTTTGATGTGGTTTTGGGTCCCAGGTGCGCCGCAGTCAGATGCCCGGCCTAGGGGCTTGGCCTGGGATGGGCAATACCTCTGGTTGGTGGCTAACAGCAACCTCTATCAGATTGATCCTTATGGGACGGGAACCCCCCAGATTGAGCTCTCCGCAACAGAACATAATTACGGAGCTGCATTCATCGATTCCCTGGCTGATTGGGAATTGGTTATCTCCAATGTTGGAGGGGCCGATCTCATAGTGGACAGCCTCAGTTTCGATAATCCCGCCTTTTCAGGCTTGGGGGGCTTTCCAGACACCATCGAGCCCGATTCCTCTCATACCGTTATCGTTCGCTTTTCCCCTTCCAGCTACGGGGCGCATTCTTGCACCTTGGCCGTATACAGCAATGATCCCTTAACCCCTGTAGTTGATGTGGGCTTAATTGGTTTCGGTATGTTTCCTCAACAGGAGATAGAAGTTTCCGCTACCTCCCATAACTATGGGTTGGTGAGGGTGCAAGGTTCTAAGAGGTGGAAGCTGCACATCCAAAATCAGGGGGCGAGGGCCTTGGAGATCTACAAAGCAGTTTTTGAAAAGCCCGATTTCTATATTAGGGGAGTGGATTTTCCGGTGGTGATTGATTCCTTAGGAAGTTATGATCTCCCCATTTGGTTCTCCCCTTCGGGTGGAGGAAGCTTCGGCAGCTCGATGGCCCTTTATAACAATGATGAGGATGAGGATACTGTCTTTGTTGATCTATCTGGCACGGGAGATCCTGGTCCCTTTAGTCCTGGGGAGGTGTTATACAGTTTCCAGGCTACCGGAGAGATTGATCAATCTATAAAGGCGGTGAGGTCAATTGCCGATGTCAATGGCGATGGGATAGACGATGTGGTGGCCGCCTCAGAGAATGATACCATTTACTGTTTTAATGGCAATAGCTCTGGCACGCCCGATGTGCTCTGGACCTTCGTTACTTCCAAACTTTGGCGAGAGCAGGAGCTTATTGGGGTTTCCGATCTGGATGGGGATGAGGTGGGTGATGTGGTTATCGGCACCCCCTGGGGGGGGAGATCGGTTATCGCCATCTCAGGGAAGACTGGAGAGCAGATCTGGCAGCATGATACGCATGAATATGGGGATGGTGGCTGGGTATATGAGGTGGCACCTACGGTGGATGTGGACAGCGATGGCCTTCCAGATCTACTTGCTGCTGCAGGAGATGATGATTATGGCAGTGGTCCTGGAGGAGTTTATTGCCTTTCCGGAGCCACAGGCGGTACCCTCTGGTATAAGAGGTTAACCCCCTGGGGGACAAAGGTTGCCGCTTTTGCAGTTAGGGGGATTGATGACATCACTGATGATGGTATCCCTGAGGTAGCCGTAGGGACAGGGGATACCGATCCTGGTGTCCATCGCATCTGGTTGCTCAATGGAGCGACAGGGGATACGATATGGAGCTATGTGGTGGGGGATGCGGTCTGGTCAGTGGTGCCCATTGCTGACATTAGCGGCGATGGGAAGAAGGATTTAGTGGCAGGAGCAGGGATATCCAGTGGCAAGGTCTATCTCTTCGATATTACCTATGGGAGGGTCCCCATCTGGAGTAAGAACCTGGATGGAGGGGTGGATAGGCTGGAAACCTGCGCGGATGTCAATTCTTCTGGCTATGAGGAGGTTGTTCCCTCGGGGTTTATGTCTAACTTCTACTGCTTAGAGGGATTAGATGGCGGGTTCATCTGGTCATATCCCAGTGGGCATATGGCCTTCTCCGCTTCAGTCATTCCAGATGTAAGTGGCGACCATATCCCTGATGTGATCGGGGGCTCAGGATATAATGTAGACTCGGTCCATTGCCTCCTTGGTAAGACTGGGGAGCGGTTCTGGAGCTATGCTCCGGGATCTGCAGTGGAGGCCACCGGCTATTTAAGTCATATCGGCGGCAGCCCTACCCCTGTTGCCCTGATTGGCACGAGGGATGGCCAAGTTCTGGCCTTGGCTGGGGGGAGTATTATCGTTTCGGTGGAAGATAGGCAAACCTCCTCTTCCCTACCCAAACATCTTGCACTCTTCCAGAACTATCCTAACCCATTCAACGCAAGCACAGCCATCGGTTATCAACTATCAGGGGTCGGGCTACATCGCATCACTCTAAAGATCTACAACATCTTGGGACAGGAGGTGAAGACCCTGGTGGATGAGGAGCAAGGGCCTGGGTATCATCAGGTAGTCTGGAATGGGAAAGATAGGTATGGAAAGGAGGTGGCCAGCGGGGTCTATCTCTGTAAAATTGAAGGAGGGGGTGGGGAATTGGTGAGGAAGATGGTTAAATTGAGGTAGGAATTGGGAGTTTTCTTATTTCGTTCACTTCTAAGGATATTATCAGCTATGGGCATCATATCCAATAGTTTAAAGGGGGGCAAAGTGTTAAAGGGAAGCTTAGCGAGGTTGTTATTGACCATTTTAGGGTTAATGGTCCCAAACTTCCTCTTTGTGGGAAGACCTTTGGCTGTTTGGGAAGGTAACTTGGAGGTAAATCCCCGGGTGAATGTGGTCCACCTTACCGATACGGACATAAACACCCAGTACTACTTTCTGGCCGCTGTTCCCATGGCCGTTTTTCATTACGACGGCAAGGTATACTCCTCATTGATCGTCCCGGATGCCCTCTCGGACTCTACAGTGGCCAGGATTGTTGATGATTGGAAGGTTTACCTGGATCAACACTCCGGGGAGAGGAGGCATGCCAACTTCATTGGGGGGGTCTCTCTCCCCGTTCAGGAGGCTATTAAGACGAAATTTGGCATAACGGACGATGAGGATGTAACCGTGCTTGAGGGCACACCCATAGAGGTGGCCAATCAGATCGCTGAGAAGGACTGGAGACATTCCAACTGGGTTGTTATCGCCCCCTATGTCTCCTCGCCCTCTGATCACACAATAGAATCCATCTCCAATGGGGCGGCTATTGCTGGAGTGCTCAATGCTCCACTTCTCTTCGCCTATCCTGATTCCCTCTCCCAAGCAACTTTGACTTCCATCGCCAAAGTTGGGGCCTCTAATGCGCTCTTGGTGGAAATAGATGATCTCTTATCCTCTAATGTGAACACCCAGTTGGCAAATGCTGGTATCAGTATCTCAGCCGATCTTACCACTGAGGCTCAGGTTGTGGGGAAAATGAGGGAGCTTTCCGGCCATTCCACCCTCTGCGGGATAGTGAACAACTGGCAGAACCTGCCCGCTGCCCTGGCTGGGGCCAGGTACGGGGGGTATGTCCTCTACCTGCCCAGTGGGTTGAACAAGTTGGCAAATGACTATTACAGAAGGATAATGGCTGACCCAGAGCTGCATAGTTTTTATAAGCTTACAGAGCCCTTGGTCCGGAGGGAGTGGATGAAGCTGACTGAGGACCAGATCGCCCAAAACTTCTATGACTGGCTGACACCTTTGGGAGGGGATGATCCGGATACTCTGGAGACGGTAATTACCTTTGAGCCTCAGGGGACCGGTGGAGGGGACCTGGAGACCACCTTCGATCGGGCCATCTCCGGTGATTTCTCTGATCTGGCCCGTAAAGGGGCCATCACTGGGAGAATGCCTCTCAGTTGGCTCAGGAACATCGCCCTTTTGAATAGAACCTCTATGTATAGGGCGACCATCTTTGCCAACCCTCGGCCGACCCATGTTACCCTGGCTATGAATGCCTATGAGGTAGAACATGAGGTGGATGAAGCAGGGGGGAATACTCCGCCTGATAGTTGGGGCCTCAACCATATAACCAACGAGATATTTGGCTGGCCATACCGTGGCTGGTGTGCAGAGAACGGATACTTCCCCTGGGATGACATCCATTCCAATGCCCCGGATTTATCTCCCATCCTCCCTCCTGGTCCAGGGGATGGGGCTGATCATGATCCTGGTCAGTTTGCTTCCTTTCTGAGCAGGGGTTATGAGGTTCACTTCCATTCCGGCTCAGGAGCAGGAACTGGTTCCCATCCCGCCCAACCGGATGTCTCCAATATAGGGTTTGTGCAAGATGTGCATGATGGTTCTGCCTTTTTATATTTTAGCTGCCACGGTGGGGGGACCTCTATTGCGGTGCGGAATACAGATAATGGAATCGCTCAGGATGCATCTGGGGAAGCCTGGGGGGATCCCTACTGGCCCGATGATGACGGGAGGACCTATGACGGGAGTGCAGAGGGGAGTTATTCTCAGACAGATTTGGATAATGACCTGACCAATGCCCATGGGATGATGATTGCCTACAATGCCTGTGGGATGGCCAATGGGTATATGAACGAGATCTTGTTGGAACACGGGGGGACCGTCTCTATAGGGAGTTACACTTCGGTCAGCTTCTGTGGCTCGGGTTGGTGGTGGAACCTCTGGGTCCATCTGGTTACCCATGAGGGTTACACCGCGGGGGAGGCAGCGACCTATGCCACGGCCAGGGAGGCACCTCTCCACACACCAACTTCCAAAGGAGTAGACAATACCCTCTATTATGTTGTCTATGGGGACCCATACACTCCATTTGTGCAGCCCGATTGGACATCACCCAATCCAGCCCCGATAAATGTGGACTATGGTGGCCATAAGCCAGACAAGCCAGCAAATGAATTGTTTGGATCTGTTGTTCCTGATACCATTCAGGTAAGTGTGCTCACCCAGGTAACGGTTACCCTATTGGATTCCTTAGGAGGTGGTATCGATAGTGCCTTAGTGACGATTACTGGCTGGGGATATTCCGCTGTTGATACTACAGACACCACAGGGCAAGCCATATTTAATATCACCGCCCCTTATGGGGAGATACTGCTGGTTAGCGGTGAGAAGGAGTCTTATGACACCTACTGGGACACTATCTATGTGGTCGGGGCAAATGATTTCTCCTCTGCAGATATATCGGCCAGGGTGGCCAGCATAGGGTTGACCGATACCCTCACCCCTTATTATGAGGGTGTGATTACTGGGGAATGTAGCGAATCCGGTTTCACCCTTTTTGCCAAGGGTTGTGGAGTGGATACGAACACTGTTAGTAGTGGCGATTCGGTTGACCTGGCGATAATCCCTAATTCCACTGGCTTTATCGAGGGGGTGATAGGTAAGGTCGGCTATAACCTCTATCTGGAGGTTATCCCGGTGATCAATGTATATGGCACACTCTCCGGTGTAGTTACAGATAGTGCCACCTCGGACTCCTTAGCTAATATTTTGGTTAGAGGTTATACCCAGGGAGCAGATACGAGCTTGGTTAACCCCGTCTTCAGCGTGGTCACCGACTCCAATGGAATCTACACGGTGGGTTTTGACCTGGCAGTTGGGGGGTATGATCTCTATGTGCAGGAGTTTGGATACCTCCCCTTTGCCGGGACAGCTATGGTGTTATATGGAGCCAATACCTACGACATAGCCCTCTCACCAGCTCCCAGCGGCACTGTCTCCGGGATGGTCTATGAAGAGACGACGATGAAACCATTGACCGCTACTATTCGGATATGCCGCGGCGACAATATGGAACTTTACACCACAGTAAATACTGATTCATTGAGTGGAGGAACCTACTCTGTTGACCTCCCATATTTTACCTATAGTTTTCAGGTTACCTCATATGGCCATATTCCCTTAAACAGGGAGGTAGTTGTTGGTTCTCCCTCTCAAACCCAGGATTTCAAGATGGCCGTGACCGCAGGGAACATCTTGGTAATTAACGACGATGATGGTTCAAGGGATGGGAGGAAAGTCTTCAAGGATGGCAGGGTGATTGAGGGGGAGGAGGCTAAGGGCAAGGTGGGAGAGGCCGCGGCCAGGATGAGCGGCTATCTGACCAGCTTGGGTTACTATGTAGTGGAAGAGGAGGCCCAGACCACCGATCCTGCTCAATGGCCAACCTATGACCTATTGGTGTGGAGCGATGGGGATGATACCCAACCGGTTGCTGTGGAAGCTTACCGCACTGCCTTGCAGGATTGGGTAGGAGGGGGAGGGAAGCTCCTTATAGAGGGAGGGGAACTTGGTTATGATGTGGCGAACTACCCTGGCTACCCCGATTTTGCCAGTAATGTGCTTCATATAAGTGAATGGAGCGGGGATGAATCCGGTAATCTGGTTTTGGTCTCCAGCGGACATCCCTTGGCCACAACACCGAACCTGCTGCCTAACTCCATACCAATCTCCTACTCCAGCTATGGGGATCAAGACGCTATCCAACCGGCATCCGATGCCTATGATGTCTATGAATGTAAGGATAAACCCGGTAATGCGGGCATACTCGTCTACGATGATACCCCTAGTCCGCAAAGCGCTCAAGTTGTCTATTACTCCTTCGACTTTATGGTCCTTTCGGACACGGTAGTGGCTAAGGAACTACTGGAGAATACTGCGCACTATCTACTCAGCCCAGAACCTCCTCCTAGCGGAGGAATTTCTGGGACAGTTGACTTGTTAGGAAGCGATGACAACAGCGGAGTTGTGGTCACCGCATCCTGTGGAGGATTTTCCAGGAGCGCGATAACCGATTATGCGGGCGATTACCTAATAGACAGCTTATATTCTGGTTATTACCAGGTGAAGGCCCATAAGGAGGGGTATCAGGATTCAACCCTGAATCAGATATTGGTGGAGGATGGTCAGGTTACACAGGGTGTGGACTTGAGTCTCTATCCAATTGTTGTCCTCTTTAGCGCAGACTTTGACACCACCAACGGTGGATTTACTGCGCAGGGGGCAGACTGGGAGTGGGGTGTTCCCACCTCAGGGCCAGAGTCCGCCCATAGTGGGGCAAAGGTTTGGGCGACCAAACTGGACACGAACTACTCCAATAGCTCAAATTCCAAGTTGGATAGCCCCCCCATAAGCCTGAGCGGGATCTCAGAAGCGAAGTTAGAGTTCTGGCATTGGTATTCGTTTGAGGGGAGTGCTAACCACTACGATGGGGGCAATGTGAAGATCTCTGTGGATGGTGGGCCGTTCAGTGTGATAACCCCAGAGGGTGGATATGATGGGACGATCTACTCCACCAATGCTGGTATCCCCAACGAGGAGGGGTTTGCCTCGCCTTCGGTGGGGAGTTTCTGGCACAAGGAGGAGTTCGACTTATCCCCTTGGGTTGGCCACAATGTGGTAATCCGTCTCCACTTTGGCAGTGATGGCTCGGTTGCCTATCCGGGATGGTATGTGGATGACTTCAAGGTCTATTATGTAGATTATGCAGTAGGGCTGAAGGGGTCCATCTCTGAGGGCCAGTTACCAAAGGAGTATGCCCTTTTCCAGAATTATCCCAATCCCTTTAACCCAATTACCAAAGTGAGGTATGCCATTCCTCGGCAGTCTAAGGTGAGATTGGAGGTGTTCAATATCTTGGGGCAAAGAGTAGCTACTCTTGTCGATGGGGAACGGAAACCGGGCTATTATGATGTGGAGTGGGATGCTTCATCTTTGTCGAGCGGGATATATTTCTATCGCTTGAGCGCAGGGGAGTTTAACCGAACAAAGAAGATGCTTTTGTTGAGGTAACCCTAAAATGTATGAGGAGGTTAGATGAAGGATTGGAGGAGGTATGCTAAATTTCTTTCAGGTTCCCTTCTCTTCCTGGTGCTGCCTTCCTTCCTCTGGGGGGCAAATCTAAGCTTTAGAGCTAATTTCTCCCCCCCCCAGATCAAGGAAGAAGGGGGATTTCACCTACTCTCCCTGGCGGGTTGTCGGAGCATAGCCTTTAAACCTGGTGAACCTGTGATCCCAGTAAGGGCAGTTAAACTACTTCTACCATGTGGGGAGAAGGTTCAAAGGATAGAGGTAAAAAGGGGGAGGAGGATGGTGCTTACGGGCTCTTATAGGTTGAGGCCGGGGGAATTAAATCTTCCTATTGGGTCAATGGGTTCCCTTCCTCCCCTTTCACCCAATAAACTCATCTATTCCTCTCATCGACCCTATCCAGCGGAGGGATATAGACTTGTTACCGTCCAGAGGCTCTATGGATATAATATAGCGGTTATTGACCTCTTCCCGATGGAATGGATCCCTGCATCGGGGGAGCTCTCCTACTTTCCTTGGATGGAATTGGAAGTATACACCGAGCCATCGCCTCAGACCCTCTCATCAACAGAGAGGATGTTCCGTTCCGACGCAATTGCCTTGAGGAGGGTGAAAGCGCTGGTAGTCAATCCTGAGGTGATAGAGAGCTATTCCTGGTTGAAAGGGAGCAGAGGCGGTCTTAAGGAGGAGGAATCCTACCCTTACCTGATCTTGACCAATAGCTCCCTGGCGCCATATTTTCAGCCTTTGGCCCTCTTCAAAACTGAGAGAGGGCTAAAAGCGAAGGTTGTTACGCTGGATGAGGTCTCCGGGTATCCTGGGGATGATCTGCAAGAGAAGATCCGTAATTTCGTCATTGAAGCGTATACGAATTGGGGGACCCTATATCTGCTCTTGGGTGGGGATGATGAGATCATCCCCCACAGGGGACTGTATGATATAGTGAATGAGGATTATCCAGGGTATGAGGAAGTGGATTACGATATTCCTGCAGATATCTACTATGGGGGCTTAGATGGCAATTGGAATACGGATGGGGATGATATGTGGGGGGAACCGGGTGAAGCGGATCTTTTAGCCGAGGTGATAGTCGGGCGAGCCGCGGTGGATTCGCCTGCAGAGGCGGAAAACTTTGTGGGGAAGACCATTGCCTACCAAGATGTGCCGGTATTGGGAGATTGCAATCAAGCCCTAATGGTGGGGGAGGATCTTGGTTGGACGGTCTGGGGGAAGGACTATAAGGAGGAGATAAGAAATGGCTCCAGCAACTGGGGATATACCACGGCCGGGTTTCCATCAGAGTTTAATGTAAATACCCTCTATGACAAAGATGGATATTGGTCGGGGATGAATGATCTTCTCCCCCTTTTGAATGGTGGCCTTAACCTCATCAATCATCTCGGCCATGCTAATGTTACCTCTGTGATGAAGTTTGATGACACCGATATAACCGATGTCAATTGCACAAATAATGGCTTAAATCACGGTTTCTACATCATCTATACCCAAGGCTGTTACTGTAATTCCTTTGATAACCGCACCACTTCGCCTGGGGTCTATACGGGTGACGCCATCTCCGAGAAGTTTACTACCATTGAGAATGGAGCAGTAGCCTTTATCGGTAATACCAGGTATGGCTGGGGATCGAGGTCAAATACAGACGGTCCGTCCCAATATTACGACCGTCAATTCTTTGATGCCCTCTTTGGTGAGGATATCTATGAGATAGGTGGTGCCAACCAGGACTCCAAGGAGGACAACATTGGGTTCATTGACCAAGATGCCCTCAGATGGTGTTATTATGAGATCAACCTTTTGGGTGATCCTGAAATGGAGGTATGGACAGCACAGCCTGGGACCCTCTTGGTTGAACTCCCTCCATTTCATCCCTTAGGCAACTCTCAGATCGTTGTTAGTGTTCAAGAAGATAGCGCTCTGGTTGCAATTTCCCAGGATGGGGAACTCCTGGGAATTGCTTACTCCTGGCAGGGGGAGGCCGAGGTCCATCTCCACCCCGTGCCTTCTCAAGTAGAAACCCTGAGGGTAATAGTGACCAAACACAACTATCTCCCCTATGAGGGAGAGGTGGAAGTCCTTCCGGTTGCCCATGTGAGTATAGAACCGGAGACCCTCCAAGTGAGTGTTTCCACTCAGGTAACCGTCACAGTATTGGATACTGAAGACCTTCCCATAGGGGGTGTGGAAGTTGTGATCGATGGTTGGGGACTTAATCCTGCATTAGTTGACACCACTGATACCTGTGGGGTGGTTATAGCAGAGTTGCAGCCCCCCTATGGTGAGGCGCTTGAGGTATGGGGGCAGAAGATAGGTGAAAGCTACAGGCTTTTCTGTGATTCCTTATGGGTGATCGGAGCCGATAGTCTCTCTGGGGTTGAGGTGTGGGCGGAATGTGATTCCCTTGGACTGGTGGACACGTTGGCTCCATTTTATGAGGGGAAGATCGGGGGGAGTTGCAGCCTAAATGGGTTTGAGTTGTTAATTAAAGGTTGTGGTCTGGACACTTTCACCACAGCCCCAGATACCTTTGCTGAGCTCTTAGTGACCCCTACGGAAGGCGGATTTATTCAGGTGGTTTTGGCTGATACTGGATATACAATTTGGGAGAAGGATATTCCAGTGGTTAAGGTGTATGGTACGCTCAGTGGTTATGTCAAGGACGTTGGCACTCAGGAGAACATAGGGGGCGTGGTAGTAAAGGGTTATGAATCTGGTGCTGATACAAGTCAGGTAGGGCCAGTCTTTCTTGTCACCACCAATTCGGATGGATTCTATCAAATCACCGAGGAGCTTCCCGCAAGACCCTATGATATCTACTGTTGGGAATTTGGCTATCTCCCTTATGGAGAGCCAATGATGCTGAGGAAAGGGGCGAACAGTTATGATTTACTCCTCACCCCCTCTCCTCCAGCGCGGATTTGGGGTTATGTGAGGGATGAGGAGACCGGTTCCCCCTTGGATGCCACGATAAAGCTCTACCGTTATGATACCAAAGAGCTCTATCACCAGGTAGCAACGGATACATCTAATGGCCTGTATCTGCTGGATAGTTTACCCTATTACACTTACCAGATCAAGGTCTGTGCTTATAATCATATCTCCCATAGCGAAGTTGTCCTTTTGAACGCAGAGGAACTAAGACGGGACTTTACCTTGGTAGGGACCTCTGGGAACATATTAGTGATCAATGATGATGATGGATCAAAGGGAGGGGATTCCAAGTCAGCGTGGATAGGGGAGAAGACCCAACATGGGGCAGCGGCAGAATATATGACCCAATATTTGCAAGGGTTGGGTTACTACGTCATTTCGGAGGAGGCTGCCCAAACGGATCCCCCTGACTGGGACGAATACAGCCTGATTATCTGGTCTGATGGGAGTGATGTAACGCCAGTTGCCGAAGAAGGGTATCGTCAGGCCCTTATAGATTATGTGGATGCTGGAGGGAGGTTATTGATTGAGGGGGGCGAGTTGAGCTATGATGCGGCTTCTTATCCTGGTTATCCAGCTTTTTGTCAAACGGTGCTTCATGTTGGCTCTTGGGTGGCAGATAAGAGTGGGGATTTAATCCTCAATGAGGAATACCCCACCCATCCATTGGCTACCTATCCCAACCCCTTACCGCACACCATCCAGTTTAGCTTTGGAAACTATGGGGATCAGGATGCAAGTCAAGCCCTTCCGGACGCCTATGTAGTCTATGACTGTTCATTGGAAGAGGGAAAGGCAGGGATCTTGGTTTATAGTGATGAATTTCAGCGCCCCCAGATTGTCTTTTACAGTTTTGCTCTGCTGGCAGTTTCTGATAGCACCACGAGAGGTGAACTTTTGGAGAACACGGTCTCCTATCTTTTGAACGGTGGCCAAGTTTCGGTCCCTCAGCAGATTATGGAACCTCTTCCCCAAAGGTACCAGTTGGCTGCGAACTATCCTAACCCCTTCAACTCAACTACCAGGATAAGATATGCCCTTCCCCAGGAGACGAAGGTGAGGTTAGAGGTCTTCAACATCCTGGGCCAGAGGGTGGCTACCCTGGTAAATCGGGTGCAGAAACCAGGCTATTATAATATCCTATGGGATGTTACATCGTTGAGTAGCGGGATCTATTTCTACCGCTTGGAGGCTGGTGAGTTTACCCGCACAAGGGAGCTGATTCTCTTGAGATAATGAGGAGTGATGGAGAGGCTTAAGGTATTGATCTTAGGGGGATTGTTTCTTCTTCTTACCCTTTGGGCTAGGGAGGGATTTGCGCTCCAGGAGGTTATCGTCTCGCAAATCAAATTCTCCTCTCTGGAGGAACTCTCCCGCTTGGTAGAGATGGGCCTGGATATTGACCGTGTTCATAAGGGTTATCTCACAGCTTATTTAACCCCCCAGCAGTTTAACCTGGTGAAGAGCAAAGGGTTTGAAGTGGTCAGGATCCCAAATTATGCCCAGCTTATGGCCGACAGCCTCTGGGCAGCCACCAAGGATAGCAAGAATCCAATGGATGCATATCATACCTATGAGGAATTGACTGCGGAGTTGGATTCAATTGCTACCAATCACCCGGATATCTGCCACTTAGAGAGCATTGGGCAGTCTGTTCAAGGAAGACAACTCTGGTTTATGAAGATTTCGGACAATGTCAGTCAGGAGGAGGATGAGCCAGAGTTCAAGTATATTTCCACTATGCACGGGGATGAACCTGTAGGGACAGAATTGCTTATGTACTTGATCAACCACTTGGTGGACAATTATGGGACGGATTCCCTGGTCACCTACTTGGTGGACAACAGCGAGATCTGGATAATGCCTCTGATGAACCCTGATGGAAATGCCTTGCATCAGAGGTATAATGCGAATGGGGTGGATCTAAACAGGAACTTCCCCGATCCAATAACCGACACCACCAATACCCCTGATGGGAGGGAACCCGAGACCCAGGCAGTGATGAACTTCTGTTTCGGTCACAGTTTTGTCTCCTCAGCCAACTTCCATACCGGTGCAATGGTAGTCAACTACCCCTGGGACTGCCAATATCTCCTCACTCCGGATGATGACCTCTTTATTGAGATCTCCAAGGTTTACTCCAGACATAACCCCCCGATGTATAACAGCTCGGAATTCGATAGTGGGATCACCAATGGTGCCCAGTGGTACGTTATCCACGGGGGGATGCAGGACTGGAACTACAACTGGCTGGCCTGCAATGAGGTGACCATAGAGCTCTACGAGACAAAGTGGCCCGACCCCTCTGTTCTGCCTGATCTTTGGGATGATAATCGAGAGGCTATGCTTGCCTATATGGATCAGTGTCATCGAGGGATCAGAGGATTGGTGACAGATGCCACTACGGGGCAGCCTCTGGCAGCCACGGTGAGCGTTCTGGAGGTGGGCAAGGATGTCTACACCGACCCTGATGTGGGGGATTACCACAGAATGCTTCTCCCAGGCACCTATACGGTTCAGTTCTCCGCGGAGGGATATTTGCCCCAGACCTTTTCTAATGTGGAAGTGGTAGCCGATAGTGCCACTCAGTTGGATGTGCAGCTTTCTCAACCCTTAGTGGGGAAGATCTCTGGAACTGTGAGCGATTCATTAAGCGGTCAACCCCTCTATGCCTCTGTGGAAGTGCTTGGTTCTGGGGTTGATCCAGTTTATACCGATTCTCTCACCGGTCATTACTCAATAAATCTCTATCAGGGAACCTACACGATGAGGGTCTCATCCAACGGGTATAGGACGGTTACCAGAGATAGCGTTGTGGTCACTGATAGTGTGAACGAAGACTTCCAGTTGGTCTTCATTCCGGTCCATTATTATACCCAGCTTGCTCCGCTTTCTATACCTGACAACGATGGTTGGGTCCAAAGCTATCTCCAGGTGCCGGATAGCATAGGGATTGAGGATATAAATGTCTTTGTGGACATTAGCCATACCTATATTGGAGATTTGATCGTCAAATTGGTCTCCCCTCTGAACACGGAGGTTACTTTGCACAACAACAGTGGAGGTTCTGATGACGACATCGTGGGTTGGTATGACACCGATATTATCCCTGATGGTCCAGGGGAGATGGGTGACTTCATAGGGGAGGATGCCTATGGTCAGTGGGCGTTGTGGCTCAGGGATTGTGCAGGGGGGGATGTTGGTGGCTTAAATCTTTGGAAATTGGAGATTTATGGGATGGGTGCTGTCCAAGAGGACAGTGTAGCTCCGGCCGCTATCAGAGACCTATCCGTGAGGTATATTGATGACACCTCGGCAACCTTGGTGTGGACAGCTCCTGGCGATGATGGAATCTCAGGGACGGCGAGTATCTATGATCTGCGATATTCCCTGACGCCTGTGGGGTCCGATACGGTCGGTTGGTGGAATTCAGCCCAAACGGTTTCCGGAGAGCCTGCGCCGTCGGAAGCAGGAATGCTGGATTCGTGTGTTATCCAAAATCTCTTGTCTGACACTACCTACTACTTCGTAATCAGAGCTGCCGATGAAGTGCCAAATTGGGCCGGTTTTTCCAATGTGGCCATAGGGAAGACGACTAATGTTGGTGTTGGCGGTTTAACTGACTTTACTGGATTACCGGAAAGCTTTAAGCTCTTTCAAAACTATCCCAATCCATTTAACCCCTCTACCACCATCCGCTACCACCTGTCGGCGGACGGCGGACGGCGGACGGCGGTCAGTCTAAAGATTTTCAACATTCTGGGGGAGTTGGTGAGGACTCTGGTGGATGAAGAACAATCACCTGGCTACCACTTGGTTAGGTGGGATGGAAGGGATAACTTGGGAAGGGAGGTCTCCACAGGGGTCTATATCTACCAGCTCAAGACGGGGAGATTTGGGAAGATTCGAAGGATGGTCCTTTTGCGATAAGAAAGTAAGAGCAATTTTTTAGGCAGATAGAATTGTGTTGTTTGGACCTTGACAAAAGGCCGAAATTGGTGTATTTTAAAAAGAAAGGAGTGATGAAAATGCGTTGGAAGATGTTTTTGTTGATCTTAGTGATTCTGTTCGGCTCATCGGCGATGGGCTCAGAGCTAGAGCAGATACGCAAGGCTATAAAGGAGAAGGGGGCAAAGTGGGAGGCGGCTGAGACCTGGGTTCTTAAACTCCCCCCAAAGGAGAGGAGGAAGCTCCTCGGTGACAACTTTGCCGATGACTTTTCAAGAGCACCCGGAGCAGAAATTAGGGGCACCAAGGACCTCCCTACCGAATTTGATTGGAGAAACAAGGATGGACACTTCTGGTTAACTCCGATTAAGGATCAGAAGAACTGTGGGAGTTGCACTGCTTTCGGTGCCTGTGGAGCCTTAGAGGCGAATATAAAGATTCACGCCAACAACTTCTGGATTATGCCTGATCTCTCCGAACAGCACTTATTTTCCTGTGCAGGAGGGGACTGTGATCATGGGATGGCTATCTCCACGGCAATGAGTTATCTCCTCAATTATGGAACGCCAGATGAGGAGTGTCTTCCCTATACACAAGTGGATGACAACTGCAGTGAGACCTGTTTGGATTGGCAGCTTCGGGCCAGGGGGACAAGCACTTGGGGATGGACAGATAGGACTATCTCTGGTATAAAACAGGCCATCTATGATTATGGGCCAGTTGAAGGCCACTTTGACGTCTATACAGATTTTCTCGCTTACAATGGTGGGATATACGAGCATGTGTGGGGGGATTATGAGGGGGGGCATGCTATTGTCATAGTTGGGTGGAGCGATAGCTCCCTAAGTTGGATCTGCAAAAACAGTTGGGGACCTTATTGGGGGGAATACGGTCCCTATCCAGACAGCACCAAGGGATGGTTCAGGATAAAATATGGGGAGTGTGGGATTGAATACAAGAAAGCCGCCTGGATGGTCCCCGTCATCAAACCCCCTGACGGTATTGTCCTGGATAAGGATTCATTCCATTTCGTGTTGCCGCCCGATTCCTCAGATTCTGATTCTCTCCAGATTTCAAATATTGGCGACTCCACCTTTATCTTCAACGTTAGTTATAACCAGTCCTGGTTATTTGTTTCCCCCCAGTCGGACACTTTGGATTCTAATGAGGTATCTCTCCTTGACATTTCCGTTAACTCTTCAGGGTTGCCCGCTGGGAACACTTATGCGGGAACACTTTCCGTTTATGCTAGCGATACAAGTCTTGAGGAGATTCCTCTTTACCATATATATGTGCCTATTAGTTTGGATGTAAGTTCTCCTTTCATTCGGGGGGATTATGATGGAGATGGACAGGTTTTGACCAATGACCCTTTGATGGAGCTACAGTTCATCTTTGGAGTTCCTGGTGCAACTCCCCCTTCCTGTGATGATGCCGCTGATTATGATGACAATGGTAGTATCTTTACCAATGACCCTCTGATGGCTCTTCAATTTAATTTTGGAGTTTCTGGTTCTTCCCCGCCTCTTCCCCCTTATCCTGAGTGTGACCTTGACCCTACGGAGGACGATTTATATTGTGAGTTTCATGCGTTCTGTATAGGTGGCAAGGGTTTAGTCTATAAGTCATCGGTGAGTGTGGCTGGGGCTATGGACAAGCTGGTAGCTGGGGAACCTGCGGTAGCTGATGAAGTGGTGCGGGTTCCTGTGGAGCTGACAGTGACTGAGCCGGTATGTGGATTGGACATCTCGTTGGGGTATGATACTGGGACTCTGCGGTTTGAGCGGGTAGAAGGTGGAGAAGGGTATGACTTCTGGGCAGTGGATACTCGGCGGGCAGGTGTAGTGAGGATAGGGGGGGTACCGGATATAGAGATGGTTAAGCTGTTGGAACCTGGGACTCATCGGGTAGGTGAGGTAGTATTTGAATTGGAGAAGAGGGGTGATCTGGGGTTGAGGTGGGAGAAGGCGGAGGTATACGGGGCCCGGGTGCAGCCGTTGAGCCTGGAGTGGGTAGTGAAGGGAGGTGGGGGTAGGTTACCCACCCAGTTTGCCTTGGAGCAGAACTATCCCAATCCGTTCAACCCGAGCACTCAGATCAGATATGCCCTCCCAGTGGATTGTCAGGTGAGGTTAGAGGTTTACAATGTGGTAGGCCAAAAGGCAGCCACATTGGTGGATGGGCATCAGAAGGCTGGTTACCAGGTAGCCACCTGGAATGCTCAGGATATGGCTTCTGGTGTCTACTTCTATAAGCTCACTGCTGGTAACTTCATATCTATCAAGAAGATGGTCCTGCTAAAGTGAGGCGGTAACTGTAACTTATGAATGAGAGTTTGTTGAAGTAGGTCTGAATTGTAATATTTAGGTGGTGACCCTTGAGCGGTATTTAAGTCCTTAAAGGGGGAGGAATGTCTCACAAATATTCCGGTTTCTTAAAAGGATTTTTGTTCGTTTTAATTTTCGCCGTTTGGATGAGTAATGGATTTTCTGTAAGAGAAGGGGATTTAGGAAATTCACCAGCGAATGGATCAACTATTCCGGAGTATTCTTATGGCTTAGGGTACGTTCCATTAAGGGGGAAGGTTGAAAGCAGACCACTTCCGTCCAATAAGTACTACCCCTCTTCCTGGGATTGGCGAAACGCCACACATAATAGTGTTACTGGAGATTGGACAACCATCCCTAAAAACCAGGGAGGTTGTGGTAGTTGTTGGGATTTTGCTGCAAATGGGGCTTTAGAGGCAATCATAAATGTTAGGAGTAACAATCCCAACTTGGATTTAGACCTTTCAGAGCAGTATATCCTCTCCTGTTACAGCGGTGGATGGGGTTGCAGTGGTTCCAATGCTTACTATGCCTACGAATATATGTATAATCATGGAGGGACAGTTCCAGAAACCTGTTTTCCATATTCTGCTGATGATGATATATTGTGTTCTGACAAGTGTGCCAACTGGTCGGATTTGCTTGTCCCCATTTCAAGCTATGGTTATAGCTGGTCTCCAGGGCAGAATGCTATTAAGAGTATGATTTATGAAAATGGCCCGGTTTGTCTTGGCTTTGATGTTTATGCTGACTTCTATACTGGAAGCCCCAGTTTTGATGAAAACGGTGTCTACCGATATGATGGTATCAGTGCATATAGGGGTGGTCATCAAGTAGTTGCCGTTGGATATAAGGACACCCCCGGGAATCCGGATTATGATGGTTACTGGATCTGTAAGAACAGTTGGGGAGCAACCTGGGGCCCCTGGGGCGATGGATGCTTCGGCATAGCCTATGGTCAGTGTGGCATTGAACAGGAGCTCATTTATGTTGACTATGAAGCATCAAGTGCGTATGGTTTTATACGGGGGGACTACGATGGTGACGGACAGGTACTGACCAATGATGCATTGATGGAACTCCAGTATATCTTTAAGGTGCCGGGTTACACACCTCCCCCCTGTGAGGATGCGGCTGACTGTAATGATGATGGTGATATTTTAACTAATGACCCGTTGATGATACTTCAGTTCGTATTTTCGGTGCCAGGTTCACATTCCCCTCCTGCTCCTTATCCTGACTGTGGTATGGATCCTACTCAGGATGATTTAACCTGTGTGAGCTTCCCCTTCTGTGAGAAGAAGGGTACCACAGTTGGTTACAAGCCATCGGTGAGTGTGGCCGGGGCTGTGGACAAGCTGGTAGCTGGGGAGCCTATGGTAGCTGATGGGTTGGTGCGGGTACCTGTTGAACTGGTGGTAAGGGAGCCGGTATGTGGATTTGACATTTCCCTGAGGTATGATGTTAGTGCATTGCGGTTTAAGGAGGTAGTTGGCGGGGAAGGGTATGACTTCTGGGCAGTGGATACTCGGGAGGCAGGAGTAGTGCGGATAGGGGCTGTACCGGATATAGAGATGGCCGAGCTGCTGAAGCCTG
>JAOZNS010000148.1 GCA_029933635.1 Candidatus Zixiibacteriota bacterium
ACTGATTGACAAATATCAAATCCCACAGGACAAAGAAGAACTGCAAAGACTGAAAGAATATACACTTTCCAAGGATATGTATCGGGGAAGCCTGGTTTCATCTGATGGTAAGGTAACAGTTATCATCTCTCGCCTTAAGCAAGATGTGGACAAGATAGCCACCGCACGTCGGATGAAAGAAATGGTCAAAAACACACAGGGAAGTGAAAAACTTTACTTCGCCGGCATTCCCTTTCAGATGATTTCGTTGACCCAGATAATCATGAGTGATCTGGGAAAGCTTATTCCATTGGTCGCAATTCTGGTAATTGTTATACTTTTCTTGAGTTTCGGAAGTCTCAGAGGAGTCATCCTTCCCTCGATTACAGTTGTAATCAGCACGGTCTGGGCTTTAGGAATAATGACCCTATTAAATATTCCCTTGACCATTGCTTCTGATGCCATGCCTGTTTTGCTTATTGCCATCGGCAGTGCTTATGGTATTCATATGCTGAGCAAATATAATGAGGATATCAGAAAAGGCGAGGACAAAATTCAAGGGATCAAAGATGCTTTAAAAGAGGTGGGCATTCCCATATTCTTTACAGGTGTTACCACCTTGATTGGTTTTCTGTCTTTTCTTTCTTCCAACTTAAGTCTTATCCGCGAATTTGGCGTTTTCACTGCAATCGGTGTGATGTTCGCCATGATCATCTCCATGACCTTCCTACCAGCAGTCCTATCTTTTCTCAAAGTAAAAGAGGTCAAGGTTACCCACAAAGGGAAGGAAGATAATTGGATCACAAAATTTATGGATAAACTGAGCGCTTTTGTTCTGAAGAGGGAAAAGCTGATAATAGCTGGTGGTGTCATCCTGCTTATTCTCTCCTTAATTGCTATACCCCGAATACGCCGGGAAGTGAACATGGTGGACTACTTTAAAAAGGAAAGTGACATAAGACAGGCTGAGGATATGATGGAGGAGAAACTGGGAGGATCAATCCCCATTCAGATATTGATCAAAGGTGACATTAAAGACCCCTTTGTTTTGAAAAGCATGATCGATTTTGAAAAATATCTTAAAACTTTGCCTGATGTCAACGATCCTCAATCTGTTGCTGATTTGATCTGTGAAATGAACGACGTGATGAATGGCCACTACACCATTCCGGATACCAAAGAAAAGGTAGCCAACCTCTGGTTTTTCATCGAAGGAGAGAAGGTGTTGGATCAATTGATTGATAAGGATTCCAAAGAAGCTCTGGTTCAGGCGAAGATGGGCACGGTGAATACAAGGAAAATCATAAATACGGTAGATAAAATCAATCATTACCTCAAACACCAGATGAAAAAAGACTTGGTTAAGGTCAGACTGGTCGATGTTTCTCCTGAGCTTAAAAGAGAGGTTGAAAAAGAACAGGTGGATCGAATTTTTTCTAAGATAAATTTGGACCTTTCTCAGAGAGGCGTTCAGGATGAAATATCAGAACTTGAATTAAGGAAAGCGATTTACAACGGCATTTTGACTGACATGAGTGTCGTTGATGATGATCTTGCAGGCAAGATAGGTTCAAAAGTTCACAAATATTTTAACAGCGGAGAAGCAGACATTGAAATCGAGTCGGAGAAAGTGGTTGCTCAGGTTACCGAAGACATTTCGCAGAAGCTGAAAGAAAAAGATCCATCGGAAGAGGATATTATAGATGTTCTAAAAGAGGACGTTCCCGAAAGAATTTATGCTGATGATCCCGAAATTTTAGGATATACTGCCGGGTCAATTGTGGCAATTATAGATGAGGAGAAAAAATGGGCAAAGCTTAATCAGGTGATACAACAGATCAAACCTCTGCTCCCTGAGAATCTAAAGAATGATAAGGATTTTCTGGAGGACTTACGAGATGACATCTGGGAAATAAATGAGGATTGGGTTTCCATCGAGTATTCTCTGCATTCAAATTATTCTGAAGGGCTCGATCCGGAAGAGCGAATCAAATTGACTGCTCAACAGACAGGAATGCCCATAATTTTCAAAGACTTAGATGAAAACATCCTAAAAAGCCAGATTCTGAGTTTGTCCATCGCCTTAATTTTGGTTCTGCTTCTTCTCTCTTTTCAGTTTAGATCCTTTGTCGGTGGCTTAATTTCCATAGTCCCGATAGTGTTGACTATATTGGTCAATTTTACCTTGATGGGATTCTTGAGAATACCTTTGGATGCTGTCACGGTGATGATCGGAAGCGTGGCTGTGGGCATTGGGATCGATTACACCATCCATTTCACCTCAAGGTTCAGGTGTGAATTTGAAAAAAGCAAATCGGAAAGGCAGGCTCTGGATAAAACTTTAGAAACTACTGGAAAAGCCATAGTCATCAATGCGGCTTCAGTGATGATGGGATTTTTGGTGCTGGTTTTAGGCAGTATTGTCCCCATGCAGAGATTTGGCTATCTGATAGCGTTGACCATGGTCATCAGTGCCCTGGGGTCTATCACTTTTTTGCCAGCCTTGATTCTTGTCACCAAAGCAAAATTTGTTGGGGATTTTGAAGGTTTTAAGATAAATAGATTAAACAAATTGAAAGGAGGCGTTAACAATTTCATAAAAAGGAAACGAGTGGTCAAAAAATGAACCAAAATTTTAAGCTCAAAGGAAGGAGGGACACAATGAAGTCAGTTGTCCTCTCATGTATAATCTTGGTTTTCTTGTTTTCTGCCCAGGTTAGTGCTGGTGAACTGACCGCAGATCAAGTGCTCAAAAAATCTGATGATGTAGCTAATGAGCCAAAAGACCAGGACCTGAAGATGAAGCTCATCTTAATCGACAAGAAGGGCAAAGAAAAAGAGAGAGTTATGACCATGCTCCAGAAGGGAAGTGACAAGAGGATGGTTAAATTCCTCTCACCGGCTGACCAGAAAGGAATAGGTTTTCTGGATTTGCCCGATGACGTAATGTATCTCTATTTACCCGCTTTTAAAAAAGTTCGCAGGATAGCTTCGCATGTCAAAAACCAGAAGTTCGCCGGCACCGATTTCACCTATGATGATATGGGGACCATAAATTATTCAGAAGACTACAATGCCAAATTTGTCGAAAAGACCGAAAAACATTTTGTCCTGGAACTGACACCTAAAAAGGGAAAGGAAAAAGATTACGGTAAACTTCATTTCTGGGTGAGAAAGGATAACTTCTATCCTGAGAAGATTGAGTATTACGACAAGGATGGTAAACTCTGGAAGGTGATGGAGCGATCCAAAATCGAGAAGGTCAGTGGTCACTGGATAGCCAAAGAGGTGGAGATGTCTGACCTCAAGGATGAACACAAAACCAGGATGATTCTCCAGGAAGTAAAGTTTGATACCGGTCTGAAGGACAAGCTTTTCTCTGAAAGATACTTAAAACGGAAATAATCTAACCCTTTAAAAATTAAGGAGAAATTTAATGCCAAGGTTTTTCCTCTCCTTTCTTATGTTTATGCTGGTTTTCCCAAGCATTGCTTTTTCTGAAATAGAGATAGGTGGGTACATCAAAACTGATAACCGAATTCGTCTGCAGGATGGCAATAAGCTCACCTGGAATGAAAATCAGTTGGATTTAAAGGCAGAAGTTACACCCTCAGAAAAGACCCATCTTTTTGGCGAGTTTATGCTCAGAGGATTTGGATTGCCCAAAATCGCTGAAACCAAAGACCTGCAACGGACAGAGAAAGACAAAGCCTATCCCTGGGCTATCGAATTTAAAGAAGCATACATAGATTTCTATGGATTCCTCTTGAAAGATTTGGATCTCCGCATAGGAAGACAGCGAATCGCCTGGGGCACCGCGGACGAACTGAATCCGACTGACAACCTTAATCCTGACGATTTCGAAGATATATGGGACTTTGGCAAGAAGTTAGGAACAAATTCCCTGAAAGCCACATATTACTTGGGAGATTTCACCCTGACCGGAGTCTTTATTCCGACTTTTACTCCTGCTGTTCTTCCAGATTCAGACTGGGCTTCTGCCTTATCGCCATCCATGTCAATTCCAGAAGGTCTAAAAATACAAAACATCAGCGACCAGATCACTCTGCCGGAGAACAACCCAAAGAAGGGATCAATGGGGGCTGTCAAAGTAGCTAAGAGCCTCTTTAACTACGATTTCTCTTTAAGCTATTTTTATGGCAGGGATGATCTTCCTCTTGTTGATCGGGTTTTCATTGAACCGGTTGATACCCTCGGATCAGTAAACGTCAATACTCGGCTTTGTTACCCCAGAATGCAGGTGGTTGGTCTGGATATGGCTGGAGCTGTTGGAGATGTGGGTATCTGGGCAGAGGGAGCTCTTTTCATCCCTGAAAAGGTTGAGATGACGACTATCATGCCAACTCAATCGGGGATGATTTCTCAAAAATCGACTGCCTTAAAAGACCAAGGTTATTTCAAATATGTGGTTGGCGGTGATTACACCTTTAAGAACGGGCTATATGTAAACGGACAGTTTCTACACGGCTTTTATCACGAGAGAGGAAAGGACAATTTAGAAGATTATTTCATGCTGGGCTTTGAAAAGAAATTCTTTAATGACGAGCTGAAGATAACTCTGGCTGGAGGAGCTGAAATTAAAAAATTCGATGATTTGAAGGATAACTACGCAACAATCATGTTCCCCGAGATCAGCTACTACCCTCTGGATAACACTGAAATCCTTTTAGGTGTTTATTTAATTGATGGAAAGGAGACCACAAATTTTGGCAGGGTGAAGGAAAACAATGAGGGGTATCTGAAAGTAAAATATAGTTTTTAAAAACCAAAAAGCTGGTCTGACTCCCAAAAGAAAGGAGGTGACAGTTTATCTTTGGGGAAGACCACATAGCAAACCAAAACAACAACTCATAAGAGAGGAGGGAACCTCACATGAGACGAGTTATCGGAGCTTTTTTAGTAACCGGACTTTTGTCTTTCTGTGCAACCAGCACTAACGCCTTGGATCTATCCAAACACTGGGGGTTTGGTGCCTATGGCGGAGGAATCATTTCCACCAATGGAGCTTTTGACTCTCAAAATGATCTTACAGACATCCTTAATCTCGGTGGTGATTTTGGAGTAGAAGCAAAATATGTCATCATCGATAAGGTGGCAGTCGGGCTTGGCGTCGGCTATGACTTTATGCAGGTCAAGGAAGAAAAGAGGACTACTGTCCACTCAAGTGCAAACCTGAAGCCTTATTACACCATGCTTCAGGTGAATCTCAACGGAATTTTCAACTTTGGCACGCTGATCCATAATAACCAGAATCTGAACCCCTTTGCCACCGCTGGTGTGGGATATTATTCCTGGCGATTCACCGATGATGGTATGGATGGAGATCCGGTCAAGTTAGAGAACAACGAGGAGTTCAAAAAGGATAGCTTTGGGCTCAACCTCGGAGCGGGTTTGGAGTATTTTGTTATGGAGAAAAAGCTCTCTTTGGGAGGAAACCTGAACTATCACTATGTCTTCGCCAAGGACGAGGATAAGTTCGGCAAAGATTTCGATGGCCAGGGATTTTTCACCTTCAGAGCTGGCTTGACCTACTACCTCCCAATGGGTGAATAAACAACGCCTGCATGGATTCCTCCGGGGAGTTCCAATCTCCCCGGGGGATCAAACTCTATACGTATTTGTAACAGCTAAATGAAGCTGTAATGAACGAACAGGAACAAATAAGATATCCGATTGGAATTTTCAGAGCATCAGGACATCTTTATGAGATTTTCGCTCTTCTATTTAAATCTGTTCGTTATACCTTCAAGCGCCCCTACTATTTCGACACCATCCTGGAACAGATGAATCAGATCGGGGTTAATTCTCTTTCCATCGTCCTTTTGACCTCCATTTTCACTGGGATGGTGTTGGCTCTCCAAACAGGCTATGAGATGGCAAGGTTTGGCTCAAAGATGTATGTGGGGAGTGTGGTCGCCCTTTCAATGATACGAGAATTGGGTCCGGTTCTGACCGCATTAGTGGTAGCCGGAAGGGTGGGATCCGGAATCACCGCCGAGCTTGGATCCATGCAGGTGACCGAACAGATAGATGCCATGCGGGCTTTAGCTACCAACCCCATCAAAAAATTGGTCGCCACCAGAATCTTAGCAACGGTGGTGATGCTCCCCTTTTTGACTGTTGTGGCTGATACCGTGGGAATACTGGGCGGATTTGTAATCAGTCTCCTCAATCTGAATCTGAATTTCGAGTTTTATAGGTATACAGTCATAGACGCGCTAACCCTAACTGATTTGATTACCGGCTTAATCAAACCTGTTGTTTTTGGACTGATCATCTCTTTGATCGGCTGTTATATGGGTATGACCACTAAAGGAGGAACCAGAGGGGTGGGTCGAGCAACTACCAACTCGGTGGTGGCATCTTCAATACTGATACTTGCTTCAGATTTTTTGTCAACGAAGACATTTTTTCTAATCTTTGAGTGATGATAGAACTTTATGATATTCATAAATCTTTTGGAGATAATCATGTGCTCAGAGGATTGACCTTGACCATAAACGAGGGTGAAACTATGGTAGTATTGGGCCGCAGTGGATGTGGCAAAAGCGTGTTGGTAAAGATAATTCTTGGTCTTTTAAAAAAAGATGAAGGGGTAATCATTGTAGATGAGGAAGATATCAGCGACTACAATGAAGACAAAATGATGGGGGTGCGGAAAAAATTTGGCATGCTTTTTCAGAGCAATGCCTTGTTTGATTCTCTCTCAGTAGGAGAAAATGTTGCTTA
>JAOZNS010000149.1 GCA_029933635.1 Candidatus Zixiibacteriota bacterium
AGACGTCCCGGACAACACCACCGTGGCAGGCACCCCAGGCAGAATCGTCAAGATGAATGGACAAAGGGTTAACATCAAACTTCCACCTTCAAAAATGCAGTAAGTAATTAAACTGGTGAAAAGAGCTTGTGCTCTTTCGGCAACCTGAAAGGAATTTACTATAAATAAGGCTCACTCCAGAGTCTTGACATTCAGACCAAGAATAGATAACCACAAAGTTCTATTGATAGGGTGAGAAAACTACCGTTATCCTTGTGTTTTCAATCGAGAAATCAACCATTCAGCGTCTCTCAGCCTCCTTAGTCCGCCGATAGGTAGCGATTCCCAAACCCACCATGATCAAGATGGTGCCTAACCAAAACAGATTAATCAAGGGCTTTTTGTCTATGCTCAATACCAAAATATCCTCTGAGGCTATCTCGTCTTGTAAAATCAGCCTGAGGGTTACAATCTTTCGATCGGCATCAATTTTTTCCAGCACTAAATAATCCTTTCCCCCGGGAAGATGGACCATTCGGGCATCTTCGCTTCCCTCCCTTCCCCCCATCACCATAGTTGGAATCAAGGTTCCCTTCTCACCCTTGTGCTCCACATTCAAAATTGCCCCGACGCTTATCTGCCCTGATTGGGCATGAGAAGTTAAATCAAAGTCGAGAAATTCTATGGAATAACCTCTCTTTTCTTTGGTTTCGCCCTTTCGAATTTGAATGAAATTTTCCTCGCTCACCTCCCCCTGGATACGGTCCTCGGGAGAGAGGTAAAGATCATATAAAAGATTGATCTTGATATGAGGAGATCTCATGATTCCCTGATTATATTCGCTGAAATAATATTGGGGACGTGCTATGAAATGAGTGCTTCCCTTCTGGACCTTAATCTTCAAAAAGTCATTGGTGCCTTTTGCGCTGTTTTCGGTGCCCAGATAGGTAAACTGGTAGCCAAAGGCTTCCTCAGTTTCGCCCCGGGGAAGACTAATCTTTTTGGATTGATCATATCCCGAGGAGGTGATGATCCCCACCAATAGAATCCCTGCTCCCATATGAGTTAAAAATCCTCCGGCAAATTTTAATCCTCCCCTTTTTCGTTTGACCAATACAAACAGATTGTTCACAATCGCCAAGCAAGCTGTAAAGATACAGATCAAATGGATGATGGATCGAACTTTAAAAGCGAATGCCAAAGCAGTTAAAACCGCTGCTGCAAAAAAGGAGAATCGAAGGTTCTTCAAAAGTTCGGTTACGTCTGATCCTTTCCATCGCAAAAAAGGTGCCGCTCCTAATGCAATAAATACAAGGATGCTCAGGGGAAGTTGAGTGCGAATATAGTAGGGGATGCTCACGCTGGAGGGAGGACCGAAAATTCTGCTAATCAGAGAGGAAGAGGTGCCCAACAGGATCAAAACGGCTGAGAGAGCAAAAAGTATGATGGCAGAAAATAAGGAGAATTCACGGGTCAAGATGTTGTCGCCGATTCTGCTACGAGGGATGCCAGACAATCTGGAAAGGAAAAGTCCCAGAGAAAGAAAAACAAAAAACATTATGAATATCAACAGAAAAGTATTTATTCCCAAATCAATGAAGGAATGAACCGAAAAATCTCCTAAAACTCCGCTTCTCACCAGAAATGTGGCATAAACGACCATAAGGAAGGAGGAGATCGCCAGAAGAAGGTTCGTTCTCCGAAACATGTTTCGGGTCTTTTCTAAAATCAGCCCATGTATCAGAGCCACAGATAGAAGCCAGGGAACCAAAGATGCGTTTTCCACCGGGTCCCAGCCCCAGTATCCTCCCCAACCCAGAACCTTATAAGCCCAGTAGGCTCCGATGAAGATTCCTGCTCCCAGCAAAAGAGAGGACAAACCTGCCCAGGGCAAAGTTAACCCCACCCACCCCTCATACCTATTCCTGCTCAAAGCGGATAGGGCGTAGGCGAAAGGAATGGCTAAGCCGGCATACCCGGCGAAGACCACTGGAGGATGGATAACCATCCAAAAGTCTTTCAACAGAGGATTCAATCCCTTCCCATCTGGAGGCACATTGGGCAAAGTGGAAAAGGGACTTTTCTTCAAGAGCAAAACCAAAAGGAATATCTGAACCAATAGATAAAAGAACATAACATACCCTTGGTGAATTCCCGATTCTTCTGAAAAAAGCTGGGAACTCTTTTTCTTGCGGATGAGAAAAACCCCAAGCCAACTACCCAGAAAAAGCCACAAAAGGAAACTTCCCTCCTGTCCGGCCCAAAAACCGGAGATCAGATAAAAAAACGGCTCCGCGGAGGAACTGTAGTTATAAACGTATTCCACCTGAAAGTGGTGGCCAAGGAACAGATACATCAGATATGCTGAAGCTAAAAAAGTAAAGAAAAAGAAAAAATAGTAAAACTTTCGTGCTAGGCTTAGCGGTTTCTCATCCGCCCGGGCACCCCACAGAAAGAAAATCGCAGAAATCAAAGCAAAGACCAAAGCCAAGCTCAAGCATAGATTTCCCAAGAACATCAGATTTTCCCTTCCTTTCCGGCAATCCACCATAGAGGCGTTTTACAGCCCATCTATCAGGGTAGGGGAAAAGGGATCAGGAAGGATCTATTCCACCTTTTCCGAGCATGGGTGAAAGAACCTACCTTCTATCTTTTTTCTAACCGTGACAGTTTCTTTTCTAGGTTAAATTTGATGCTCCTTCAAGAATCCGACCTCTGAGCTACAGGCTTTCAGCTAAAGGGAGTTCTCTGACCATGTTTGTGCTGTTTTATTACAAAACTCTAACCTTCCGTTTCGAGGTCCGCAGTCGCCGCCATTTTTCTTTCTAATCTCCTCCACTACCTAATGAATTATATAAGAATACGCCACCAAAAGATTAAAAGCAAGAAAAAATACAAAATACAAGATAGGTTGAAACTTCTCCTTGACTTCCGCTAAGTCAATCACCAAATTGTGCTTCGAGAAATCAAGCTGTTTTAACTACATCAGGTCTCTCCTTTCTTTTCAAAGTTTTCTTTAATCCCGGAGAGGATACACCTTTTGTCTTTCTATGACCAGCCAATTTTACACACAAATAGGGGCTGTTGCCGAAGTCAGACTGTTGGGCCGGATGAATTCCCGCCCCTATCGGAGACAATAACTTAACAACCATAGGGCCGGGCATTTAGCCTTGCCAGCAGAGTTAGACAGAAGCCCCAATATTTTACATTACCTGTAGATACCAAATACAGATCAGCACTTTTTTAAGAGAAAGACATATGGAGGGAAGATTTGAAAGCTCAAACTCCTCTGGTGGAAAATCTCTTCATGTCAACCCACTAAATATAAACTTAAAAAACTGCAATTTTGTCTGAAGCCAAAAGCTCTATCAATCCGGACGAAAGTATCAACAAAACACCCATGCAAAAATTTCCGCAGGATTTATAGAATGATTGAAACTAAATCCACCTTAACACTCATATTTCCAAAAACCCTCCCTGGCGTCTAAGAGATATTTGTTCACTAAAAAAATTTACCCACACCTGCGGAAAGTAAAGCCGCACTCTTTGGATTTCAGATTACCTCGTATTTCTTTCCAATCTTGGTAAATGCTTCGATCGCTTTATCCAGATGATGCTTTTGGTGCGCCGCCGAGATCTGCACCCTTATGCGGGCCTGCCCCTTTGGCACGACCGGATAGGAAAAGCCGATCACGTAGATGCCCTCATCCAGAAGATCGCGGGCAAAATCAAAAGCTAACTTCTCATCATAAAGCATGATCGGGACTATGGGATGAACTCCCTCTTTTATCTTGAATCCCCGCTTGGTCATCTCACTTCGGAAGTATCTGGTGTTTTCCTCCAATTTATCTCTGAGTGCGGTGGACTTTTTCAAAAGCTCAAATACCTTACTGCAGGCGTAAACGATGGGTGGCGCCATTGTGTTGGAGAAAAGATATGGCCGGGATCTTTGTCGTAATATGTCGATTATCTCCTGTCTTCCAGAGGTGAAGCCTCCGGATGCACCTCCCAAGGCTTTCCCCAGCGTGCTGGTGATCACATCCACCCTTCCTTCCACTCCGCAATATTCCGGTGACCCTCGACCATTTTTTCCCAAAAATCCAGTAGCATGTGAATCGTCGACCATCACCAGACTGTCATATTTCTCCGCCAGATCGCATATTTCTTTCAGATTGGCAATGTCACCATCCATGCTGAAGACCCCATCTGTGGCGATCATTCGCAATTTGAAACTTCCGGATTCCTTAAGACACCTTTCCAGATCCTCCATATCCGCATGCTTGAATCTTTTTCTCTCCGCTTTACATAATCTGATTCCATCGATTATGGAGGCGTGATTTAGCTCATCGGAGATCACCACACATTCTCTGTCCAGAAGGGTCTCGAACAATCCGCCATTGGCATCGAAGCAGGAAGAATAGAGGATGGTGTCATCGGTTCCTAAGAAGGTGGATATTTGCTTTTCTAATTCTTTATGAATATCCTGTGTTCCGCAGATGAACCTCACCGAGGACATGCCAAAGCCATGTTTTTCCAGGCCCTCCTTGCAGGCTTTGATCAGATCCGGGTGACCGGAAAGCCCCAGGTAGTTGTTGGCACAGAAATTTATCACCTCCCTGCCATCCTGCACCTTGATATCCGCCCCCTGGGGGGTGATTATCACCCTTTCATCCTTATACAATCCCGCCTCTTTTATCTTTTGTAATTCAGAAGCTAATGACTCTTTCAGCTTGGTATACATCTTTCAAACCTCCTGATTAAAATATTTGTCTTTTTTGAAAAACAGCTTCATTTGGGTATCGGATACCTTGCCCAATACGGTTATCATTAATGCGATAAGGCGCTCGTTGCGAACATAGTGAGTCAATCTCTTTCTATTACTGTCAAAGGTAAGCTTACCTGTTTCTTAGCTACCGTCCGAGCGCCCGACGGGCATATTCTTCGATATATTTATCTCCTGTATCCAGCGTCAAAACCTGCTCAAATGCGGCGCGCATTTCATCATTTTTCCTCATCGCCTCATAGATCAGACCCAGTCGATAGTAAATGGGCGCACAAAAAGAACTATGCGGGTTTCCAGCCAATGCAGATTTGAACACGGAAATGGCATCCTCCTTCCGACCCAATTCCACCAGTACAACGCCCATATAATATCCATAGCCTGCACAATGTGGATTTAGAGATACAGCTTTAGTCAAGTGGTCTGCCGCAGTAGAATCGTCTCCCTGAAGATAGGATAGGTATCCTTTCTGAAAGGCTTCCACCTCTGCCCACACTGAAGTTCCGACAATAGAGTCGGCTGGCACGGAGGGAACCACGGTCTGCGCTTGTGTGCCGTCCAATTCGTCCTGTAGGCTGAAGCCTATAAACTCATTGAAGGCTGAAGGAGCGACTCCCTTGGCAACCCAGAAGGTAAGATCACTGGGGCAGAACACCACGCTGAGCATATTCGCCGGCGTCGCAATAATGTCCCCACCAAGGGTCTGGCGCCCAATATGTGGGTCGTAGTGATCCCGCAGGATCGTCACCATCTCATCGAGATCAAACCCGCCGTAATGTTGTTTTGCTAACTGATCCAGCCTTTCGAAGCGGGCAAAGGTGTTAGGATCTTTGTTCTCAGGATAGAACATCTTCGGCGAGACGAAATGATTGGTGGCGTAGACCATGTTGTTCTTAGGATTCCGCACCGCCAGCGCTCTGGAGGTTAATTCGACCACCACTGCGCTCGGCACCTTGCCGTCTGCCAGCAACAGATTGGCAGATCCTTTCCGTCGTTCATCTTCTAAGATAGTCAGAGCTTCCTCAATGGTGGAAGCCTCTTCCATAACTCGCCGGAAAATTTTCCATAGGATTGGCGCATCCATAATGCTTTCGTCAGGAGCTTCGGCGTGCATGTAACCTAAGGAAAGACCTCGGGCATTCATGGCAGTATGCACGCCTGTTGGAAAGTCACCGCTCCATCCGATAGCAACGAAGGGATATTTGCCAGTTGGCTCCACGATGTATACCACACGATACCGATCCAGTACTCCGTGACCGGGGAAATCAAAGTTGCGAGCGTGCCATAGTTTCCCATCACTTGAGGCAGAACCAAAGGCGGCAAAATTAGTACAGCCACCTTGAGTGAAACGCTGGAGCACTCGATGATTGGCTGACGCTTTCCGAAAACCTTCAATCTCGTCAGCCAGCAACTCATGATATTGTGAGTCCATCTCAGCTTCGCTTCCGCGGAGGTGCACCACCACGATCCCCTCCTCATCTAAGCGATAACCATTACCACATTCAGTGCGGTTACCTAATCTACGTGCAGGAGGACTGGAACAACCTATCATGAGTATGCTCAGAAAGAGTGCTAGCAGGATCTGTTTGTTCAATCTCATCTTATTCCCCTCCATACTTTTTTCTTTTGGTAGTGTCGGATGCCTTAGTCTTATACCTTTCGCGGTGGCGTCGCAGATGAAGTATCCGTCACGACCAGAAAAGTGTCATTAAATTAAGTAACTACTGGTTTTTTATACTGCCCAATGCAGGATAGAACAACACCTCTGTGGCGCCATAGTTCTTTATTACTAAATAATCTATATCATCTCTATACTTTCTTAGAATATTCTGTGCCACCTCAAAGAGATCCGAAATCCCCAGATAGGCAAAAATTTGGAGTTTTCTATTATAAAAACCGATCATTTTTTTAGTACAATTGAAGAATTTACAGGTATTATTAAGTTGTTCAAAAACTCTTTGATTT
>JAOZNS010000150.1 GCA_029933635.1 Candidatus Zixiibacteriota bacterium
AGGTCTCCATAGGTTCAGACCATCGAGGGTTTGAATTAAAAGAGAAGATTAAAAAATACCTGTCAGAATTGGGATATGAGGTTCATGACTTTGGCACCAACTCCCATGATTCTGTGGATTATCCTGACTTCGGTTTCAAGGTGGCAGAATCGGTCGCCAGGGGAGAGGCAGATTTTGGAATCACCGTCTGCTGGACCGGAAACGGGATGAACATCGCGGCCAACAAGGTGAAAGGGGTTAGAGCAGCTCTCTGTTTGAATGAAGAGATGGCTGTGCTGGCTCGGGCTCATAACGATGCCAATGTCCTCGCCTTAGCCTCCAAATTTCTGAAAGAAGAAGGCGCAAAAAGAATTCTGGATAAATGGTTTTCAACCAGCTTTGAAGGAGGTAGGCATAGACCAAGGGTGAAAAAGATCGACAATTATCGGTCGTAGAGACATCGTTCCTCAAAAACAGAGGGGTCCGTATCATAATCCTTATGTTCACAAACATGTAGTGACCCAGACAGTAACCAACTACCAGCAAATTTTGCGATATATTGAAAAACTTAACATCACCCAAATAAGCCAAACCAGCCGGGACGATCTTACAAATTTTTATAGGAGTTAGACTCTGCTTTGAGGCACCCAGAGTAAAACTAATCATAAAGACAAAAAGATAATTTAAATCAATCTTTAAGGTGGGGGGCTAAATTTCGAGAGTCACCTTATGAAAGTTACATTTCTTTTAGCTCTTTTGGTGCTGATTCTTCTGGGGATAAGCGGGGTTTTATTCCTGATGGCGGGGATCTTAAGCCAGATAGGAAAGGTGAAGTGCCATCGAAAAGGATCTCCTCCGCTCCAAAAGAATATTAGAAAACACAATATAGGCGCTCGGTTGCTGGCAGAATACTATGGTGGTCTTAAGAGTGTTCCCAATGGAGAGGCAAAGGCGATCTTTGAGAAAGGTCTCTTTTTGAAGCAACGTGGAGCGCTCAGGCAGGCGATAGAAGTATTTGGGAAATGTTTAGATCAGGATCTAACCGTTAAACAGAAGACAGGAGTGTTGATAACTAAGGGGAATTGCTATTTTACCTTAAATGAGCTGGATTTGGCTCAAGAGTGTTATGAAAGGGCAAATCATCTTTCCAATGAGTCGGGCAACGATAATGGGAGGCTTTCCAGTTTGATCAATCTCGGATTGGTCTATGCTATAGATGGGAAATTAGACCAAGCCATAAGTAACTATTATGAGGTGGTCAAGTTAGATCGAAAGTTGATGTATATCAGAGGAGAGGCAACGGACCTCAACACCCTGGGACTTTTGTGCGAGCGAAAGGGGGATTTGGAGAAGGCGTTAGCTTGCTATACCGCTTCGCTTTTGATATTAGAAAAATTAAACGATCAGAAAAAGGTGGAGCTTGTTGAAAACAATATCAGCAGAGTAAAAAATCTAAGGGAAGGATCAATATAAAAAGGCAAGCCCAACACTTGAGTTTAGTAAAATGGAGGTTTTGAATTTCCTTGCCCACCTATGAAAAATTTCAGTCGCAGAAGGAGCAAAAGATGAACAGGCTAAAAGAGGTTGATCCGGAGATATATCGGGCCATCTACGGCGAAACCCAAAGACAGGCTAATGGATTGGAGCTTATAGCCTCGGAGAATTTCGTCTCAGAGGCGGTGATGGAGGCCATGGGATCGGTGATGACCAATAAATATTCTGAAGGTTATCCCGGGAAAAGATATTATGGTGGCTGTGAATTCATGGATGTAGCAGAAAATCTGGCTCGGGATCGGGCTAAGAAGCTTTTTGGCTGTGAGCATGTCAACGTTCAACCGCACTCCGGTTCGCAGGCTAACATGGCGGTTTATTTTTCGGTGCTCAAACCCGGTGATACTATCTTGGGGATGAACCTCTCCCATGGAGGGCATCTCACTCATGGGCATCCGATAAATTTCTCCGGAAAGTTCTTCAACGTGGTGGCATATGGGGTTAATAAAACAACCGAGGTGATAGACTACGATGAGCTGAGAAAGATCGCCATCCAGTCAAAGCCCAAGATGATCGTGGCTGGCGCATCTGCATATCCTCGCGAGATAGATTTTAAGAAATTCAGGGAGGTGGCGGACAAGGTGGGAGCCTATCTGATGGTGGACATCGCTCACATCGCTGGTTTGATTGTGGCGGGAATACATCAGTCGCCCATACCTTATGCCGATTTCGTCACCACCACCACTCACAAGACGCTGAGAGGTCCACGGGGCGGAATGGTCATGTGTAAGAAGGAATATGCCAAGGACCTGGATCGAGAGGTGATGCCCGGCATTCAGGGGGGACCGTTGATGCATGTGATCGCAGCCAAGGCGGTTGCGTTCAAAGAAGCCATGGAGCCTTCCTTCAAGGAGTATCAACATCGGATTGTAAGAAACGCCAAGGCGCTGGCAAATAAGATGGCAGATTTGGGTCATCACTTAGTCTCCGGTGGAACGGATACGCATCTTTTGTTGATCAGCTTCATCGGACGAAATCTAACTGGAAAGGTGGTGGAGGAGGCACTGGAGAAAGCGGGGATTACCGTCAACAAAAACACGGTGCCCTTCGATCCTCAGAAGCCATTCATCACCTCAGGCATCCGCATGGGCACCCCAGCTTTAACCACCAGAGGGATGAAAGAGCCTGAGATGGAAAAGATCGCCACCCTGATCGATCGAGTCATCTCCAATCTGGGAGATGAAAAAATTTACGCTCAAGTGAAACAAGAGGTTTTAGAATTGTGTCGAAAATTTCCTTTATATAAGGATAGGCTGGAAAAAGTATAACTTGGGGGTTGGGGTTTGGAACTGAAACTCCCAAGCTCACAGTAAAAAAGATCTTTTATGGCTGATCCATTTTTAGAGCGACTGAAAAGAAAAACGATGATCTGCGATGGGGCGATGGGGACGCTTTTATATATGCGGGGCGTCTCCTACGAACGTTCGTTCGACGAACAGAACCTCTCCAATCCAAGGATCGTTCTGGATGTGCACAAAGACTATATTAGGGCAGGCGCAGAGATCATCGAGACCAACACCTTTGGAGCAAACCAAATCAGGCTACAAAAGTTTGGTCTGGGAGATAAGGTACGTCAAATAAATCTTGAAGGAGCCAAACTGGCCAGAGAGGCAAGGAAGATCGAAGGCAAAGATGTGTTTGTTGCCGGCTCCATAGGACCTCTGGGCAAGCATCTTGCACCTTTGGGCGATATATCAGAGAAAGAGGCAAAGGGGGTTTTTCAAAGGCAGGCGGAGGCTTTGCTGGAAGGAGGAGTGGATCTGTTCATTGTGGAGACCTTCTCGGATCTTTTGGAAATTAACCTGGCAATATCAGCCATAAGGAATATCTGCCAGCTCCCCATAATAGCTTCGGTCACTTTTGATGAGGATGGAAAAACCTTCATGGGATATTCACCGGAGGGGGTGGCGAAAGAGTTAAACCAGACGGAGGTGGAGGTGATTGGAGCAAACTGCAGTGTGGGTCCCCAGAAGATGCTGGATGTGGTCAGGCGCTTGCGAAAGGCTACCTTTAAGATGATTTCGGTTCAACCTAATGCCGGACTTCCTCGTTACGTGGATGGAAGGTTCATCTATCTATCCTCACCGGATTATTTCGCCCGGTATGCCAGAGAATATATAAAATCTGGAGCCAACATTATCGGTGGCTGTTGTGGAACAACTCCTGAATATATTCAAGCTTTATCGGTGATGCAAAAGAACGTCGATGTTCAGACAAAGCTAAAGGAGGCGGGCTTAATCGTAATCGAGGAGAAGATAGAGGAGAAGAAGCCGATCAGAGAACAAGGGGAGAAAGCTTCTGAGTTTGCTCGAGAACTGGGAAAGAAATTTTTGGTTTCGGTGGAGGTGGACCCTCCCAGGGGGGTTAACGCTGAAAAAATGCTTAAAAATGTGGAGATGCTAAAACAGATAGGAGTTGATGCGATAAATATTGCCGACAGCCCCATGGCCAAGGTGAGGATGAGCTGTGTGGGTTTGGCTTTTCTGATAAAACAAAAGGTTAGAATGGAGATCATCCTTCACCTCACCTGCAGAGACAGAAACTTGATGGGTCTTCAGTCAGACCTTTTGGGGGTACATGCTCTGGGCATTCACAACATATTGGCTGTAACGGGAGATCCCCCGGTTCTGGGTGACTATCCCCAAGCAACCGCGGTGTATGATGTCGATTCTACAGGATTGGTTAAAATTATTAAAAAGCTGAATCAAGGGACCGATTGGGTGGGCAATTCCATTGGCTCGCCCACCTCCTTCTGTGTGGGGGTGGCGGTCAATCCAAATGCGGAGGATCTGAAAGGGGAGATAGATCGATTCGGGAGAAAGGTTGAAGCAGGGGCTGATTTTGCCTTCACCCAGCCTCTATATGATCTTAAAACGTTGGACCGGTTTTTGCAAAAGACCTCCCATATTAAGATTCCGTTATTCTTGGGGGTTCTTCCGTTAAGAAGCTACAAGCATGCAGAATTTTTGCATTATGAGGTGCCCGGGATAGATATTCCCCAAACGATCAGAGAAAGAATGAGAAGGTCAAAGGACAAAAGTGCCGAGATAGGAACTTTGGTGGCCAAGGAGATATTGAAGGAAGCAAAGGATATGGTGGATGGAGTCTACCTCATGCCCTCATTTGGAAGATTTGAGGTCATATATCAAGTGCTGGAAGGCTTTGCCCCCTCAAAGGCAAGTTTTAACAACGGACGTTAATGGCAAAGTGCAGAAGGGGCTATTGGAGGATAAGGCTCAAGCTTAAGGCGAGCCTGGCTAACCCAAAACGCTCCAAATGTCCGTTTGTTGGCTTAATTATTTCGTTTATCTGATCTCCAGCCTATCTTAAAAGGATCATTTTTCTTGTCTGGGAAACGTTATTCACCTGCAACCTGTAGAAATATATGCCGCTTCCGACCTTCTCCTCTTCTTCGTTCTTCCCATCCCAGGGGACCTGGTAAAAACCGGGGGATTGATATTCATTTATCAGCGTTTTGACCTTTTGTCCTAAAAGATTGTAAATCTGTAAAATCACTTGTCCCGGTCTTCGCAAGGTGTATTGGATTTCAGTTCCCGGATTAAAAGGATTGGGGTAGTTCTGGCTGAGTTCAAATTCACTCGGCATTAAGATTTGCTGATCACATTGGTTCTCAACTGCAGAAGGAAAATTGAAATTTATGCCGGAGGTCTCATCGGGCATGTCCACGTGAACTAAATCTGCTTGTTCTGGGGTGGACTGGTTATCATACCAGATAACATCACACTCGGTCATGGCAACAACATAGTAGTCGCCGGTTCGAAGTCCGCCTATCTTGTAGCTTCCATCGGTGGAGGTGGTTTCTGTCTTTGCCCAGAACGCCAAGGTAGAAGTTCCCCACTGGTAGAGGTCGCTTTCGTAGGCAATCACATTGCAACCAGAAAGTGGACCCTTTTCGGAGCTATACACATATCCGCTTATTGAACCGCCCATCTCCAAGGTGAAATCTATGCCAGAGACCGTTTGTGGAGCGGTGACCGAAACGCTATCTGCCTCATCCCAGTTCCCTTTGTCGTTATACCACTCAAAAGCTTTGCTTGTGTCTCCATAAGCAAAGATCTTCCATCCTCCGTTTCGAAGTCCCATAAGTTGATAACTTCCGTCATTCTTCAAACCCCATGCGATACTGTACCATTCTGGATTGGATGCATAATATCCGATCACGATAAGGTCCTGAAAAGAACCTTTCACACCGGAAATAGTTCCCTGGATGGTCCCGCCCGGACTCAAGATGAAGTCTATATCTGAAGTGGTAACTCCTTCTGGCACTGAAACCGGATTTGCGGTTTCCCAGCTTGACTGGTTGTTGTAGTAAACGTCAATGTATCCCATATAGTTAGTGGTCTTCACCTTGTAGGTCCCCTCCGGTAATCTTTTGATGATATAAGGAGCATCTTCTCCCATGCCGTAAGCGAGGATTGAATAAACCTGGCCGGAGGTTGTATTATAAGCATATACAGTTGCACTATGAATGGTTGATCCCTGCAGATGAACCACTCCAGCGATCCTCCCTCCTACCCGGAGGGAGAAGTCGATATTCTCGGTGGTATCATCGACAAAAACCTCCACCGTGTCTGGAGTTTCCCAAACATCTTTGTTGTCCCAGCAAATGTCGACAAAATCAGAATCATTCTCAATGCAAACCTGGTAATTTCCGGGCGGAAGACCCTCGATGATATAGAAACCGTCAGAATCACTATAGGTAATGATATCATCAGATGGGCAGGTAAGTTGTTCAGCCCTGATCGTAACCCCCTCGATTGGATCTCCGCCTGAAGCTTGAGTGACCTGACCAGAAATTGCTCCGGTTCCACCTGCTTTCCTGAATGCCTTTGGTCTTTTTTGGTCAAACCCGAGGGGAGAGAACAAAGGCTTTTTCACCTTCTCCTGTAGGAGAATAAAACTTTTGTTCCTTTCCATCTTATGCTGAATAACCTGGTCCTTATCAGAAGCCCGGATACAGGCACAAAGCCCAGCTACCAACACCCAAGTTAACCAAAAACATAATTTAGTTTTTTGCATGGAACACCTCCTAATTAAATTGATTTCAGACCTTTATATGGGAAAATCTTCCTGTTGATCTTCAACTCAAGACAAATTGTGGTAAAGGGAAATACTCCCCACGAGCTAGAATCTTATCTGGTTGGAGGA
>JAOZNS010000151.1 GCA_029933635.1 Candidatus Zixiibacteriota bacterium
ATGCAAAATAAACTCCAGTAAGTCCCGCATGTCCTGCAAGTCGCGCACGAGGCTGAAAACTATCGAGAAATGACCCTCATCCCTTCTTTTTTGAACAAAGCCACGGTTACCCCATCACCTTTCTTTACCACCCCTTTTCTTTTGATCTGCCCACAACCACAGGATGGACTTTTCTGCCTCATATAGGCTTTTTTGATTTTAAATTTTTTGGCAATTTCTAATGAGGCATAGGCGCCCCTCAGAAGGAAGGGGGTTAAATCTTCCCCTTTTCTGCTGATGACCATGCTGGTTTTGCGTATTACATCCCTTCCATCACCCCTCAGGATCTCCGCCCCCTCCCGTGGAATGGGAAGTCCTCCTAGAACCTCCGGACAGATGGGCAAAGCTTTTTTTGCTCGCACCAGTTTTTCAACTTCATTGTCCTTTGTGGCTTTTCCATCATGCCGGCAGGGAATTCCACAAAGACATGCGGAGACCAGATACTGGATTTTGTGGCTCATTGGGTTTTTCTGTGCTTAAGAAACAAAAACCTCGATTGAGAATCGAGGTCTTCTTTTCACCGTAACTGTGGTTAAGCATCAGTTCATCACATACCTGTTGGCAAGGAAATACTTAAGAGGGTTTTGCACCTGTCCCAGGCGATAAACCTCATAATGCAGATGAGGTCCGGTGGAGTAACCAGTATTTCCTACTGCTCCGATGATGTCACCTCTTTTCACCCGTTGTCCCCGCTTGACCCCGATCCGAGACAGATGTCCATAAACGGTGGTATAACGATCCAGATGCGTGATTTTAACCAATTTCCCCAAGGCTATATCCCTTCCCACAAAGCTGACGATGCCATCTGCGGTGGCATATACCGGGGTGCCGATATCAGCTGCAAGATCCACCCCGCGATGAAGCTCTCGTCTTCCGGTGAATGGATTTCTCCGGATCCCAAAGCCACAACTTAAATAGCCCTCTGCAGGTTTGATGGAGGGAGTATGATCTAAGATCTTCTTTTTGTCTGACAAGATTGCATATATCTGGTCAAAGTTTTCCCGCTCGAATCGTGTCTGCCTCAAAAGTTTCTCCAGTTCAGATTCAGTCAGGGATATTTCTCCTGCCTCGGGACTCTCAGCAAATTGGGTGGTAAGCGTGGGTCCGCCCACTCCCAATTCTCTTATCTGTTCATCCACCTGTGGCAGTCCAAAGACCATCCTCACCTTCTTCTCCTTGTCGATCAACTCCTCCATCTGAACCTTCAACTCTTCTGTGACAGAATTTAGCTCATCCAACTTTTCCTGCAGATATTTGTTTTCCTTTTGCAATCGATTAAGTTTTAATTTGTCGACCACTCGGCTGGAGGCATTCAACGAGAGGAACAGATTGCTGGCCGAAAGAATAACAAAAGCGATAAAAAGAAAAAGGAAAAGATGAAAAGAGACCTTAACGGTAAAGATTTTGCCTGTTTGATGGGGAATGACCAAAACGGAAAACTTCTTCTTCAAATTCATTTCCTATTCCTATTAGAACTCAACGAGCAAATTCAACATGAATCCGACCTAAAATAAATTTTGCAAAAAATAAACCAATCGCCTTAGCTTGTCAAGATTTTTTTTACTTTTTAAGTCTTTTGGGATGGATGAAGGATGAGTTGGAAAACTATAGGTATTACTTGATGAGAATATATTCTCTTTTGAGGATTTTGTTCACCACTTTGATAAATTTCTCCGAATTCAGATTCTGCAGGCTGTATATATGCCAATATGTCTTCTCCGGCTTTTTGTAATCAATTTTTCGTCTTCTGGGCATCCGTTTTAATCTCCCCCACTTTTCCTGAAAGGTCAGTGTGGGCAGATTAAAGGTGCCTACACTAACCTTATCGACATTCGGCTTAATTTCTGCAGTCAACTTTTTGAGCATTGGTTTATGCAATTGTTGTGCCTAAAAGAAAAATTGGTGAAAACTTTTCAGACCAGAGGACAAGCCCTGATTCCAGTTGAAGTTAACTCAGCCCCAGAAAATCTTTTCGACCCCTGGTAAAAATCGAACTCAAAGATCTTATGGTAAGCCCACCAGAAAGTATAGCTTTGCGTCAATACCACCATGATCAAGCCGTCTTCTTGAAATTGGTTCTTTAAAACAAAATCTTTTGATCGAGGTTAAGGATACTGTTAAGCCTGAAGAACAGGAAAAAACTCCCTTAACTTTTGTAAAGCCCACTATTTTCTGAAGGTGGAAAAGGAACTTTTGAACCGGAAACGCGATGAAAATTGAAAGAGGAAACCGCCCCCTCGCGGATTCGCAAAATCCAAACGTGCTGAAAATGTGAATTTTCACTTGATTCTTTGCATTTCTTTCCTTTCTCCCACCTTAATTAAAAGCTACAGAACAACCACAAACTTGTCAAGTATTTTATTATAATATTTAACTGAAAATCTATTTTTCGAAGAAAAAAACAAAATTTGATCAATTTGATTCCCGAATCTCTAAATACTCCAACAACTTATACTCCGGTACATACATTTACATATTTTCTTCTCAGGAAGACCTTACCTTGTATCCCAACCTCAGAAGAAGGATAAGATCGGCTTTTTTGCCTTCTTAAGAAAGAAAAGTGCCGTATAAGATTTTTTCACATTTAGTTTCTGGGATTTTCAATAAGACAAAAAAATTCTAAAAACTGAACGAGGTTAACCTTGTCCCACTCAATCAGGGGGTAACTTTTTTCGGTTGTATTTTTTCTTATGATTCACTATTTTCAATTTGAAATGGTGAAACTTATTGGTAAACCACACGTATGAAAGACTGAAAGGTATCGTCTTGGTAGCCGATGATGACCAGATACTGATAAAGAAAGCTTTAGCTGGAAAGGAGAACGCCTATAAGGTTCTTTTGAATAGGCACAAAGATGCTGTTTTCCGAATGATCGTTAAGATCGTGCGTAATCAAGAGGAGGCTCAAGACCTGTTACAGGAGACGTTCGTGAAGGCTTTTGGAGCCCTTTCCAGCTATAAGTTTAGTTACCGGTTCACCACCTGGCTATACAAGATTGCCGTAAACAACTGTATTGACTTCTTGAGAAAAAAGAGGTTGAACTCCTTATCTTTGGATCAGCCTGTTCCTACAGAAGATGGTGAGGTAACTATTGAACTGGCAGACTGGACTTACAATCCAGAAAAGGATTGGGCCTCCAAAAAGAGGGCTCTCTCCATAGATTCTGCAATCCAATCGCTTCCCCAAAAATATCGGGAGGTGATCCTTTTCCGGCACAAACAAGATAAATCTTATGAGGAGATCGCTGAAGTGTTGAACATCCCGGTGGGAACGGTGAAGGCGCGGATCTTCCGAGCCAGGGAACTTTTGAAGAAGAAACTCAAATCTTTAAGATAAAGAGAACTCAACATTCTAAAACTTTTTTATTTTTCAACCACCATTTTTGATGTTATTATGAGCCTCTGTTTTTTTGCCAATGCAAAGAAACTAAGGTTTGACGTATGAGAACCCCATCTTTAAAAATGGTCTGGCCTTTCCTTCTGGTGTTATCGGTCGCTTGGTTGGTGTTTTTAGCTCAAGCACGGATCAAGAAGCCAGCCAGGGAAACGAACGCCTCAGAGGCGGCTGAAGCCGATGAGGGCCGATTTCTTTTTGAGGCTGAAGAGATCAGCATAAGTGAAGACAAGATCTACATCCGCACCAAGGAAGGAAAGGAATTGACGGTGGGACCTGGGGGTAAGATCCTTATCCCAACCGGAAAAGGGAAAAAGCAGATCTTATGGAAAGAAGGACCGGCGGAAGAGATAATTGTGGAGGAAGGGAAGATCAAGATAGGTGATAAGGAGATAAACTTAAGGGAATTGGAAGGGTTAGAGATTTTAGATAGCCTGAAGGCGCTGAACCTTGAGGTCTTAGATAAGATTTCCCCCATCAGAATTCCAAAGGTGAAAGTGTCACCCCGGCTCTCTACCACCACAGAGGATATAGTTAAATTTGGGAAGGATGTGGTAGTGGAGGAGGATGAAGAGATCGATGGCGATGTGGTTGCCGTTGGGGGTAGCATTCAGATCAAGGGGACCGTGACTGGAGATGTGGTTGCTATTGGGGGTGATGTGGAGGTTTTTGATACCGGGGTGGTGGAAGGTGATGCAGTTAGCATAGGCGGAGATGTCATAAGACGAAAGGATGGGGAAATCCATGGAGAAAAAGTAAGCGTGGGATTCTTGGGTGGTCGTTCGATTCGATACCCACCTTGGTTCGCTCCCTTTAAATTTCCTTTCGGTTCCACCTTCTTCGGCTTTGCTCATTTTCAACCACCCGCCTTATCTTTCTTCCTCCGAATCCTCAGAGTTGCGTTTGTCCTGTTTGTGGGGATCGTGGTTATTTCCGTTTTCCCCAAACACGTGGAGAAGGTCAAGGAGAAGACCAAACATGAATTTCTAAAATCTGGCTTGGTGGGATTGGTCGCCCAGATCTTAGCCCTCCCCATATTTATTCTTTTGATCATCACCGTCATTGGAATCCCGGTAGCACTTCTGGTCGAACCTTTGTTGATTTTGGCCGCCTTGATCTTAGGATTCACCGGAGTCAGTCTCTTCATCGGAGAGAAACTTCAGGAACATACCAGCATGAGGTCCGACACCAAAATAATGACCCTGGTGATGGGAATATTGGCGGTGGAGGTGGTGCCTCTTTCCGCTTGGGTGATGAGAGTCTTTGGAGACATCTTCTCCCTCTTCGCCTGGATTTTCACCTTCCTGGGAATTTTGATCGTGTATATGGTGGTAACGGTTGGATTGGGTGCCTCCATCTTAACTCGGCTGGGAACTCGACCTAAGGAGATAAAGACAGCAACGGTTGCTGCCAATACAACTGGTGATGATAGCAAAAAATAACCTTTAGCCTAAAAGGAAATGAACCAATGATAAAGGATTTTAAAACGGTCATTAGGTGGGGGATCATCCTTGGCGTGATGGGGATCGGGCTAGCAATTTTTAAGAATGTCTCTGGCAGAGAAAACGATACCAAGAGAGTAACCAGGAAGATCCAACTTACCCGAGAAAAACACCTTACCGTCAAAATTGATATAGGAGCCGGAATTATCGATCTCAAAAGAAGCAAAAGCGGTGATATTCTGAACGCAGAGGTGGAATACGATCCAAGGGAAATTCAGGTTGATATAGATTATGACCGGAACAGAGATGAAGGTGAACTGCATCTTAAAAGCAAATCCAAGCATAAAGGTATAGACCTGGATGAAGAGGATAATTACTGGTATCTTGAGCTCAGCGACAAGATACCCATCAGCTTTGAAATTGATGTGGGTGCATGCGAAGCTGATTTTGACTTTACTGGACTTTTGGTGGACAGATTGGACATGGATCTGGGAGCTTCCTCCGTCGATGTCGAATTCCTAAAGCCTAATTTAGAAAAAATTTCCAAAATCAACATAGATGTGGGAGCAAGTAAGCTTATAATAAACGGATTGGGTAACGCTAACTTTGAAAGGCTTTACTTCGAGGGTGGTGTGGGAGATTTCACCTTAGACTTTTCCGGCGAGCTCAAACATGGAGCTTATGTGGATGTGGAGGTGGGGCTGGGAAAACTTACCATTCTTGTGCCAGAGGATGCGGGGGTGCAGGTCAAAAGTGAGTCCTCGTTTTTATCGTCGGTTTCCATCGATGAATGCGATTTTGATGAGATCGAAAGGGGTCTGTATGAAAATTCCAACTTCGGACAGGTAAAAAAGGAGTTGCTCTTTGATATTGAGGTGGGTTTGGGTTCCGTGGAAGTCGAATACATCAATTCCTCCCTCTAACAGCTTTTGTCTTTCTTTCGAATTTTGATAATCAATTTATATTTTATTTTCATATCAATACCACAATTGACCCACAATTTACTGACCATACGAAGTTTTCTGGTCGAGGGTGAAGCCATTCTCGACCAACGAGCGGGATTGATCTTTTGTAGGGATCCCATTTATGCGATCCATTGAGGTTAAAGAATTGAGCTTTTACGTCTAAAATAAAAAGCCCTGAAGAAGCTTCAGGGCTTTTCCTTTTCAAAACTTTTTTAGTTTTTTCAGTTAAGATAAGCGCGCAGGGATTTGCTGCGGGATGCATGTCTTAATCTGCGGATTGCTTTCTCCTTTATCTGTCTCACCCTCTCTCGGGTCAGATTGAATCTGGCACCGATCTCCTCCAAGGTCAACGCCTTTTCCGAATTCAGCCCGAAATAGAGGTTGATCACCTCCGCCTCACGAGGGGAAAGCGTGTCCAAAGCCCTTTCGATCTCCACCTTCAGAGATTCAGTCAATAGATCCTCATCCGGCGCAGGTTGAAATTCATCCTCCAAGACGTCCATCAGGCTGTTATCCTCGGAGACCGAAAATGGAGCATCCAAAGACAGATGACTGTTGGAGATTTTTAAAGTATCCGAAACCTCCACAGCAGATAGCTCCAGCTCTTTGGCGATCTCATCCGGGGAGGGCTCTCTTCCATACTCCTGCTCCAGCGAGCTGGAGATCTTGCCAATCTTGTGCAAAGTTCCCACCCGGTTCAATGGCAGTCTTACGATACGCGACTGCTCGGCCAAAGCCTGGAGTATCGCCTGCCTGATCCACCACACCGCATAGGAGATGAATTTAAATCCTCGGGTTTCATCAAATCTTTTGGCCGCCTTGATCAGCCCTATGTT
>JAOZNS010000017.1:0-7244 GCA_029933635.1 Candidatus Zixiibacteriota bacterium
TTGCCGGGGATGGTCCTTCCGCCTTCCTTAATGACCTTTTCTGCCACCTTCTCAAACAACTCCAAACCTAAATCCAAAGTCTCCTCAAATCTCTCCTCCTCCGACTTGATCACCAGAGCCACATGTTCGGCTCTGGTTTCAAGCTCCGGATATATCCCCCCCATCAAATCCACCACCACACTGGAGAGCTGATGGATGAAAGGTTTGTGAAGCCCTAAAAGCCTTCCATGCCGGGCCGCCCTTCTCAAAATCCTTCGCACCACATAACCCCGACCCTCGTTGGAGGGAATAGCTCCATCAGCTATGGCAAAACAGAGTGCTCGAACGTGATCGGCAATCACTCGAAAAGACTTCTGGTGCTGGGAGTCTTTATAAGAAAGCGAGGTTATCCCCTCTATCTTCTCGATCAAAGGACCAAAAAGATCGGTATCGTAGTTGGAATCAACGTTCTGCATGATCGCGGTCAACCTCTCCATACCCATGCCGGTATCCACCACCCTGGCAGGCAGATCAGATAGATTGCCCCTCTCATCACGATTGAACTGCATGAACACCAGATTCCAGACCTCCACAAATCTGCCACAGGGACAGTTCACCCCACAATCAGGACGACTGCATCTTTTTTCCTCTCCCTTATCGAAATGAATCTCCGAAGATGGACCACATGGACCCACCTCTCCCATCTCCCAGAAATTCTCCTTCTCATCAAACCTCAAAACCCGCCCCTTCTTGATATCCGTATACTTATACCATAACCTCTCCGCCTCATCATCATCCTTAAATACCGTAGCCCATAATCTCTCCCTGGGAAGACCGCATACCTCGGTCAAAAACTCCCAGCCATAAACTATCGCCTCTTTCTTGAAATAGTCCCCAAAGGACCAGTTGCCCAGCATCTCAAAGAAGGTATGATGATAGGTATCCTGGCCCACCTCCTCCAAATCATTATGCTTTCCCGAAACCCTGATGCACTTCTGACAGGAAGCGGCCCTTTTGTGCTCCGCCTTCCTTTTGCCCAATATAATGTCCTTGAACTGATTCATCCCCGCATTGGCAAAAAGAAGCGTGGGATCATCCCTGGGAATCAGAGATGAGCTGGGATAAATTTTGTGACCCTTTGCCTGGAAGAATTTTAAAAATTTTTCTCTTATTTCAGCGCTTTTCATTTTTTGTTTGTGTTTTAACTATTCATGCCCCCTTCAGAGATAGTTGCTTCAATTTATTGGGCTTCTTTGCGGCTCGATAATATCGAGCAATTATCCTCAGGTTAGCTCTTCGAAACTTTTTTGAGTTCTCCGTCTAAATGTGCCTTTCCAGCCATCCTATCTTTACGTTCGTTCTCTGGTCAAACTTGGGCACATAGGGTTTGATATCCAGAAGAGGTGTTTTATCAAAGACGTCGATTTCTCCAATTTTCAAAATATTTCCTTTTCTCTCCAAAAGCCTTACCACCGAAATCCCCAGATGATTGGGCCGGTGGGGTGATCTGATGGCAAAGATGCCGTGCAATTTATCTTCCAAAAAAGGCTTGGACAGAAGGGAGTAGTCCTTTGATTTATGGAAAAAGTAAATTATCAGAATATGCGAAAATCCCTCTATGTCGGTTAATCCCTGGGCATACCTCTCGAAAACCTCAATGGTCCCTACACCTTCAGGCTTGAAGGCTCCCTGTATGGGTATGTCATCCTTTTTTTGATAAGGAGAATGAATTATTCCAATTGGCTCTAAGGTTATTTGCATATTGTCTTATCCAGTGCTCTATCAAAAAAAGCAAGTTTTTATTGATTTCATACACTTCAACTTTATTCTTCAGAGGTGGAGGAAAAGGTTACCAGATCCAAAGCATTTTTAGCGGTTTCATAAGAGAATCCTCTTCTCAGAAGCAGACCATACATCCTCCTTTTTGCTACCTTCGGTTCTAAGCTTTGGTATCTTCTTCCTATTCTTTTCAACAGGTCCATGGCTGTTTTATCTTCGTTCTGACATAACCTTTCTACTACCTGATCAATTATCTGTTTTTTTATTCCCTTTCTCCAAAGTTCCTGCCTGAGCAATTTTCTCCCTCTTGGTTTGTGAGCCAATCTTTCCTTGACCCAGGCAGTAGCAAACTCGAAATCATTGATTAAATCATACTCCTTTAATTTTTCGATCGTATTTCTGATGGTTTTATCGTCGAAGCCTTTGCTCTTGAGCTTATCTTTGACCTCCTTTTCAGTTCGTCGGCGAAAGGAGAGAAACTTTAAAGCTATCTCCTTGGCTTCGTTTTCATTTTTTCTCTCAAGGATTTCTTTGATCCTCTGTTCGGTTAAGCTCTCACCCTTCTTTAGCCCCAGCCCACAGATCACCTCTTCATCCAGACCAAAGGCAAATTTACCATCGATGAAAACCGACCACCTATGGGGATTTCTCTTTTGGGATTCAATTCTGGTAATAGTTTTCTGCCTTGCCATGATCCAGAAAAAGCTTCTTTATTCGAAAGATCATTATGGACTTTAGCTTTGTTGTCCTGAGGTCTTTTCGTCTATTGCAATCATCTCTATGATCGTGGATCCACCTTAGGATCTCAGATTCCTGTTCGAAGGTTACCTCTATCCGGGAGAGATGAAAGCTATCTTTTTGCTGGCTCTTTTTCTTCCTCCTTTTCCTTTATTAGCCCCAGCTTTTGCTTGATAGCCTGTTCGATGTCCTGGGCGATGTTTGAATGCTCCTCCAAAAATCTTATGGCATTATCCCTTCCCTGTCCGAGCCTTTCGTTTTTGTATGAGAACCAGGTGCCGCTTTTATCTATCACGTTCTGCTTCACCCCCAGGTCAATCAACTCGCCAATTTTGGAGATACCCCGTCCATAGATTATATCAAACTCTGCATCTCTGAATGGAGGAGCCACCTTATTTTTCACCACTCTCACCCGTGTGCGTGACCCCAAGACTCTATCTCCCACCTTGATGGATGATATCCGTCTGATATCCAATCTTACCGAAGAATAGAATTTAAGAGCGGTGCCGCCTGGGGTGGTCTCCGGGTTGCCGAACATCACGCCGATCTTCATGCGGATCTGGTTGATGAATACCACACAGGTTTTGGATTTGCTTATGGTGCCGGCAAGCTTTCTCATGGCTTGAGACATAAGTCTGGCTTGGAGCCCCATGTGCGAATCGCCCATCTCTCCTTCTATCTCCGCCTTTGGAACCAATGCGGCAACAGAATCTATGGCTATGACATCCACCGCTCCACTGCGCACAAGGGTTTCGGCGATCTCCAACGCCTGTTCTCCGGTATCCGGCTGGGAGACCAACAGATCATCGATGTCCACTCCCAGATTCTTGGCATAGGAGGCATCAAAGGCATGCTCGGCATCGATGAAGGCGGCTATGCCACCTTTTTTCTGGGCCTCTGCCATGATATGTAAAGCCAAGGTGGTTTTTCCCGAGGCTTCTGGACCGAATACCTCTATTATCCTTCCTCTGGGCACCCCCCCCACGCCTAAAGCTACATCTAAACCTAAGGAACCTGTGGAGATCACTGGAATCTTCTCCCCCAAAGACTCAGTCCCCAGCTTCATTATGGACCCCTTGCCAAACTGTCGCTCAATCTGAGTGACTGCCTGTTGCAAGGCCCTCTTCTTTTCTTCCTTTATATCTGCCATTCTTTTCACCTCACTTTCTTATCCTTCTGCACATTTTCGTCTTCGTTGTTGCAGGGTACCCTCACCATGCAACTTCTTCTGGTTCGGGGTAAGGCATCCCGAACAAACGGGAAAAATCTTTTCTGAAAATCGTGGCATCGAGCTTTTTCTGATCGGATGAAACCAACCCCTACAAATTTTTCTCCTTTTTTCGACCTATGCCGTAAGGGGTATCTTCTTAAGTGGCGTATAAATAGCACCCGCGGGATGAAGCTGGCTTTTCATCACCACTACTTCATCTACCTCGATCCTTTCAGTTTGAAAATCTGATGATTTGACCAGCTCCATCAGCTTTTCGATATTTCTTAAAGACTTCACCCTCCCTATGGTAAAATGAGGTGAGAATTTTCTTTTCTCCCGGGGAAAACCGATCTTTTCCATCTCCTCTTCAATCCTTTCTGCCATGCGGGAAAGGTTCTCTTGACCCGACCCAGTTCCTATCCATATCACCTTTGGTCTTTTAATATCTGGAAAGGCGCCCATCCCCTTCAAGTCCATGGTGAATTTCCTTGATCCCTCCAATGCCTTTTGAGTGGCGGAGAGGACCTCGTTTGTCTTCTCTTCTGGAACCTCCCCCAGAAACTTCAAGGTGACGTGAATGTTTGTTGGCTTAACCCAGGAAACGAAAGCGTCAGTTCTCTTAAGCGGAGCTTGCAGTTGCTCGATTTGTTTCTTTATATTCTCTGGCAATTCAACAGCAATAAAGGTTCGCATTGTGCTTTAATTTTTTTAAGTTTTTTCGGTCGGATGAATCCGACCTCTACAAATGCAGATTAACCTGTTGATCTATCTTATCAAGAACAATCTCACCAAGTTTAGGGCCGCCTGAGAAGCCTTCCTTCGATTCTCGTTTCTATCGTTTCCAAATTGAAATCTCTGGGCGAAAGACCCATCGGGATGGGCCAAGCCTATGTATACCAAACCCACAGGTTTTTGGGGGGTTCCTCCAGTGGGACCTGCGATTCCCGTTACGGACAACCCATAATCGGTCTTAGCCAACCTTCTCACCCCTTTCGCCATCAGAACAGCCACCTGTTCTGAAACCGCTCCATATTCTTCGATAACCTGTCTGGGGACATCTAAAAGCTCAATCTTGGCTTCATTGCTGTAGCTAACCACTCCCCTTTCAAAGTATTTGGAGCTTCCGGATACGTTGGTGAACCTTGCTCCTATCAAGCCACCGGTACACGACTCAGCAACCGCTATGGTCTTTTTTCTTTCCGAAAGGAGTCCTCCTACCACCTCCTCCAGAGTTTGCTCGCCCGTTCCATAGATATATGTTCCTAACGCTTCTTTTATCTTTTGCTCAAACTCATCCAGTTTTTCCTGCGCCCGAGTTTTTTCCTTTGACTCAATGGTCAGTCTTATATCGACACCCAGAGGGGCCGGCAAGAACGCAAATTTAACCTCCCCTTTGGGATCGATTAACCTCTCGATCTTCTCGTACATGGCGGATTCTGAGATTCCAGTGGTTCTTAAGGTTCGGTGAAGGATGAAATGCTTTGGTTTTTTTTCTTTCAAGATGGGCAACACCTCATTTTCCATCATCCACCTCATCTCCTTTGGCACGCCCGGCAAAGCAAAAAATAGGGTTTGCTTATCTTGGAGAAATATCCCGGGTGCCACTCCCCAGAAATTTGATAAAGCCTTAGCTCCCTGAGGAATCAGGGCTTGGTTCTGATTTATTTTGGGCATCAAGCTCCCCCGCTTCCGAAAGGATTGCTCCACCCGGTTCAGGATCTCCTGGTGAAAGATCAGATTCCGTTTAAAAGCCTTCACCACTGCTTTTTTGGTGACATCATCCAGCGTAGGACCCAGACCACCGGAGGCGATGATCAAATCTGCCCTCTGTCGGGCAATGTTAAAAGCCTCCGCTATCCTGTTTATGTCATCTCCTACGCTGGTTTTAAAAATCACCTCGATTCCTTCAGCAGTTAATTTCTGGCTTAGGAAGCTGGAGTTGGAATCCTGAATCTGCCCATATAGTAACTCATCTCCTATGGCGATGATTTCTGCCTTCATCTCCTTTCTCCATTTATAAAATCGAAATCTCTCTTAATCCTAATTTACAAAATAAAAGATCAGATGCAAGCTTAAGTTGGCATAGATGCCTGCTATCACATCGTCCAAGGTCACTCCCCATCCTCCCTCTAATTTTTCCACCTGGCGCGCTGGTGGAAGCTTGACTATGTCGAAGAACCTGAACAGAAGAAACGCTCCCAAGAAGAATTTGATCTCCCTGGGCACAAATATTAGAGATATCACCATGCCGGTAACCTCATCTATCACTATCGGGCTTCCGTCCTGGCCAAAAAACTCCTCTGCCCGGGTGGCGGACCACACGCTTAGAAAAAATATTCCTATGCTGAGCGGGATTAATATATAAAAAAAAGCTGGAATAAGAAACCAAATTATTAGCAAAGCAAGCAGGCTACCAAATGTTCCCGGAGCAAAAGGGAAATATCCAGCATAAAAAAAGGTGGAGACCAGCTTGGCTTGGAACTTTTTCAATTTGCTCCACAAAGCTAAAAATTATTTTAAAACGCCCTTGAGCAAAAAGGCGTTCTTGATCAAATAATCGATCCCGGTGACCACGGTCAGAAGCATGGTTACAAAGACCATGACATCAAAGACGCGCTGGGCGGAATCGGTGGTGAAGATGGTCCAATTGTATCCTGAAGGGATCAGAGTGGATTTTAGATTGATGTAGATGAGGATGATTATGATCACCGTCATCTGACAGGCAGTCTTCCATTGAGCCAGATAAGAGGGTAATATCACCACACCTTTGTAAGCGGCCAGGCTTCTTAATCCGGTTACCAGAAACTCCCGCAAGATGATCACCAGAACCATCCAGGTTCGGACATACCCTAAGGCGACAAAGGAAATGAATGCGGTGGAGACCAAGATCTTATCTGCCAGAGGGTCCATGAACTTGCCAAAGCCGGTTATCACTCCGGTCTTTCTGGCTAAGTATCCGTCATACAGATCGGTCAATGCCGCCACCACAAAGAGCAACGTGGACAGATAGCGGAGATATACATTGTCGATCAAAAGGAAGATCATGAAAAATGGCGCTAAGATTATCCGGGCTATGGTCAGCTTGTTGGGCAGATTCATCGGCTATGCGGTAACCTTCACCAGGTTCTTTTGCTTCTTTCTTTTGCTTCTCCTACCACACCCACTAAGAAATGAATGTATAAAGATTCTCCTTTTGAATCAATGTTTTTTTATTGGCAATCCATTTTTATTACAAGACGAAGACTCTGGTTGAAAATGGTCATGGAGTAATGCCGCTCCTCCTGTCAAAGGAAGCATATATATGATATCAGTTCAGCTCGTCGACAGAAAGGATTGAAGGCTAACGCCTTTAGACGGTGGTAGTTTACTCTATCATGGAAATCTCGATTAAGTGCTCAAAGTGCTGATTCTTTTTCCCGGCCCCACCTGGGTAAAGGGTAAATCTTCTGGAATCAAGGTCGAATAGGGCGGTCATAAGAGTCACGCCGCCATCCGGCGGCTTTCCGTCACGAAGAATAGGATAATCCTTCACTTTGTA